>JACUUL010000050.1 GCA_014859345.1 Thermoleophilia bacterium | reverse complement strand
GCTTTGGGCTTGCCCACGGCTATGGCCTTTTCCCTCATCTTCTTTTCGACATCGCGTTTGAAGGCCTTCCAGTCACGCCCGTAGAGCCGGTAGGGATTCCAGGCGGTGACTGTTTTGGTGTAACGGTTGAACTCATGAAAATTCGGAGCCCGGCCAAGTCTTCTGGCGATACGGACGCCCTCGTCGATGTAGCGCTCCCTGGTGGGCTTGCGCGGCTTTTCCAGGCCTACCGAAACCTTGAGCTCGCGCACGCTCATGCCCATCCTGAGCGCTGGATACTTGGCGTCCACCTTGCCCATCTTTACCAGCTTCTTCATCTCATCCTTGGTGCGGCGCGCGGCCGGGATCATGCCGGCTTTACGCACGGCATTGGTCCAGCCCCCAAACCGGGCCCGGATAGCCTCCGCGCTGGGCCGGTTCTTCCCCCGCAGATACCCATGGTAGGTCGGACCCATGAGCTTGTCCTTGCTTTCCCTTCTCAGGGCATCCAGCAAGTCCTGGTCGCTGTAGATTTTTTCCATTCCAACCTCTCCTTTCACATCCCGAAAAATAAGCCGGGAAACACCAGTGAGACTTTTTAGTCTCCCTACCGTGCGCCGGAATTACCGGCCTGTCTCAGTCCCCGAAATTGATCTTGCCTTGTTCCTCATGTGCTCCCCCTGTACCGTTCACGTCCAATAATTCCCTTATCTGGTCTAAAATCCTTTCGGCGCAGATAAATTTGCTCGTCTTGCTCACGAACACATCCTCGCGTCCAGGAGCCATGATGACTATTTCGTTGTCTTCGGATTCAAATCCTACGTCGGAGCGGGAGACGTCGTTGAACACAATCATGTCGAGATTCTTCTCTTTGAGTTTCTCCCTGGCTCTC
Source organism: Thermoleophilia bacterium (assembly GCA_014859345.1). GTDB lineage: Bacteria > Actinomycetota > Thermoleophilia > BMS3ABIN01 > BMS3ABIN01 > Kmv30. The sequence goes on along the minus strand of JACUUL010000050.1, from coordinate 13,114 downwards.
TCCATATTCTCCCTGCCGTACTCGGCAGCGAACCCGACTGTCAACCTTCTGTCACTACCTTTTCTAAAACTTGAGACAATATCAGCGGTTGGAACCAACTTCAAGTCATTTTTTAACTTCCGCTCAATCTTTCCCGGTGTGCCGCCCGGCAAAACCTTATAATCGGCAACCGCGGCCGACATGATGAGGACATCATTGACGTCAAGCTCCCGGTTGAGGGCCGCCCGCATCTCTTCCGAGGTGGAAACGTCGATACAACGCACTCCGGGCTCGCGCTCCAAAGAGCAGTTGGCGGCTATCACGGTCACGCGGGCGCCGCGGCGCCGCGCCGCCCGCGCCATGGCAAAGCCCATCCTGCCGCTGGAGCGGTTGCTAACGTATCTCACTGAATCGATGGGCTCCCGGGTGGCGCCCGCGGTGATGATAATCCGCCGGCCGGCAAAGTCATTCGACGACGCCGGCGCGAGCGCGGCGTCAACTTCCTGAAAAATCCGCTGGACGTCAGCAAGACGCCCTTCGCCCTGCTCGCCGCAGGCCAGATCGCCGGCTTCCGGCGAAACCATGATCACCCCCCGCCTGGCAAGGGTTTGAACATTTTCCCTGACCGCCGGATGGTTCCACATGCGGCTGTTCATGGCGGGACAGACGATAACCGGGCAGTCCGTTGCCAGCAAGGCTGAGAGCAGCAGGTTGTCGGCGAGCCCGGCCGCCATCTTGCCGATTGTGCCGGCAGTCGCCGGGGCGATCACGGCCAGATCGCTTTTGGCCAGCTCGATATGGGCGAAAGCCTGATCCTCGCCGGTTGCGAACTGGTCCCAAAGCACGCGGCGGCCGCTCAACGCCTGGAAGGTGGTTTCGCCGATGAATTTCCGGGCGGAGGGGGTCATGACTACCCTTACTTCATGCCCCGCCCCGGTAAGCAGCCGCACCAGCTCCGCAGCCTTGTAGGCGGCGATGCTTCCGGTCACCCCGAGAAGGATTTTCTGTCCTGACAGAGCCATGCACCTGCCGGTTATCGGATTAAAGGAAGATGAGTTACGGATTAATAAAACTCTTTACGCCGCCGGACTGACGAGTTTGCTGTTATGCCCCGCGGGAAAGCAGAATGCCGCCGCGCTAAGCGCGATAACGATAGGTGAGCTTGTCCGCCGCGATCTCTTCCAGGGCGATCGTGAGAAGATTTCGGCTGCGGGTGTCAAGCAGCGGCGGGGGGATTTCATCGATTGCGCCCTCCTCGCGGCTACGGTAATAATTGTTAATCTGACGCGCCCGCTTGGCAGCCAGCACCACTAGCGCGTATTTCGAATCAACCTTTTCCAGAAGAGTGTCGATTCTCGGTCTGTTCAAGTTTGGCCTCCCTGCAGATTCGTCCGGATAATGCGCTCAAGCTCATCGGCAGCTTGATCAACATCTTGATTGATTACAATGTAATCAAATTCAGGTCGCGCCGCAAGCTCCTTGCGCGCCCGCTCCATGCGGGAGCTGATTTCCACCTCGTCCTCCGTGTCCCGGCCGGTCAGCCGGCGCTCCAGCTCTTCAAGACTGGGCGGGGCGATGAAAACCATCAGCGCCCCCGGCACCCGGCGTCGGACTTTCCTGGCCCCTTCTACCTCGATCTCCAGCAGGACCTGGCGTCCGGCTTTAAGATGTCCGTCCACCTCGCTCTTCAATGTGCCGTAGCGGTGGCTGCCGTAGCTGACATGCTCGAGGAATTCTTCCTTGTTGACCCTTTCCTCAAACTCCCCGGGGCTGAGGAAATGATACTCGCGGCCCTGCTGTTCGCCGGGGCGCATGGGACGGGTGGTGGCCGACGTGGCCAGCAGGGCGCCGGGCAGGCGGGGAAGCACCGCGTTGATCAGGGTTCCCTTGCCGACTCCGGAAGGGCCGGCGATGACGATCAGGCGGCCGGGCGTCTTACTGAAAGCCGGATTTCCCTTCTCGTCAGACCGGGAAGAGGCGTCGGTGAGGTTCAACTGAAGTCGGCTTCGGGCGGAAGGGGCCTACGCACGAAAAAAGGTTATCAATTCCCGCCGTTGCCTCTCGGACAGCCCGCCCACCGTCTTGTTGGAGCTGATCCGGCAGTGATTCAGAACCTTGCCGGATTTGACTTTGCCACAATTCGGCACAGCCAGCAAAATATCAACGACTTTGGCGGTCTTGATATATTCGGGGGGGTCGTCCAGCAACTGGTCGATCCTTATAGACCCCTGTTTCAGATCCTTCTTGAGGCGGGCCCTCCGCGAGCGGATATCGTTGGCTCGCCTCAGCGCCTCCAGGCGCTGTTCAAGAGTTCTTACAGGGGTGGCGGATGTCGGTTCAGATATGGACATCAGAGGCTATTATATGAGCAAAAAGTCGAATTTTGCAAGACGCAAAATTAAACGCTTTCCGGCAGATATGCATCCTTTTGCAAGGGGGTTCTTGTGGCTTTCCCCGTAAATGACGCCTGCCCGAGCGAATCCGACGAACGTTTTTTATGATAATCTTACCGCCATGACGCGGTTCTTTAAGTACGGCGCTAAACCAGGAGAAAGGAATCGGGATGAGCAAAAGGCTGTTGATCGTACTGGCTGTTGTCACTGCGTTGTTTACGGCCTTCCTGGCCGGCTGTGGTAATGATGAGCCCGAAGCGGAAGCCCCCGCCCCGGAGCAGACGCAACAACCCCCGGTGACGTCCGAGGATACTGAACTCGACCAGAAAATCGAAGAACTCAAGAATCGCGCCATGACGGTGGAGGTCTTTGAGGACGGGGAGAGCATCGGAAAATGGTCTCAGGACGGCAAAGGCAGCTGGCGCCTGGAGGAGCCCGCCGGCGAAATCTATATATATAACGCGGACATGGAGATGGCCTGGAGAATCAGCGACGATACCGCCACCGAGCTCGACCCCGCTTTCATGCCGATGTATGAGGCATCCAGCCCGATGATCCTGCTAAGCGCCTACTCGGTTTTTGCCCTCGGACCCAGAACCGACGGCGGCGACGACGTTTGGGAATGGAACCTGCCCGGCATCGGCTCGCTGAAGATCGAGTTCAAGGAGCCTGAGGGTCTCATATCCAGGATAATCTCGGAAAGTCCGGATGCGGACAAGAAGGAGCTGGAGTTCGAGTACACGGACGTGGACGACGTCCCGGAAGACCTGTTCGAGCTGCCGGATGACGTGGCTGTGGTGACAATCGACTGACGTGCCTTTCTAAAGCAGATACGCGGTCAGGGAGTTTGGGCCATAAGAAGCCGGCGAGCTTAACCGTGGGAGCGGCCGGTGAGACCCGCGGCCGAGGAGATTCCGCGCTCTTTCATGAGGGTCTCAAGCCCGCCAACCAGACGGCCGGCCAGCAGCGGGTCTCGGAAGCTGGCGGTGCCCATGGCCACAGCCGTCGCTCCCGCCGCCATGAACTCGAGCACATCCTGGGCGGTGGTAACTCCTCCCATGCCTATCACCGGCACATCCAGGCCGCGGCTGACCAGGTAGACGGCTCTCAGGGCCACCGGCTTGATCGCCGGCCCGGAGAGGCCGCCGGAGCCATGGCCCAGAACCGGCCTTAAAGTCCAGGGGTCCAGCGCCATCCCGTGCACGGTATTTATCGCCGAGACACAATCGGCGCCGCCGTCAACCGCGGCCCGGGCCAGAGCCACGATGTCGGTCACGTTGGGAGTAAGCTTGACAATGAGGAATTTGGAGGTAGCCTGGCGGGCCTCCTCCGTGGCCCGGCGGGTGCGGTCCGGGTCGCATCCCAGCGCCCGGCCGTCAAGTTCCACATTGGGGCAGGAGACGTTGAGCTCGACGGCGGCTACCTCGGAGCGGTCCGCCAGCATCCCGGCGCAGACCCCGTAATCCGCCGTACGCTCCCCCGCCACGCTGACAATGAGCGGCGCCTTGAGCGCCGCCAGGCGGGGCAGGTCTTCCTCCATAAACGCCTCGATGCCCTTGTTTGCCAGCCCGATTGAGTTAAGCAGGCCGGCGGCGGTCTCGTAGAGCCTGGGCGGGACGTTGCCCTCACGGGGCTTGAGCGTGACCGTCTTGGGGACGTAGGCCGAGAAAGGAAATCCGGCCAACAGGTCCGGCTGCAGGACCGCGTCAGCCTCCAGCACATCGAAGGTGCCGGAGGCGTTCATGATGGGGTGTCTGAGTTCGATAGCCCCGAGTCTCGTGGTGAGATCCATGCCAGCCATTTTATTCCCGCATTGTGGTTATGAAGACGCCCCCCGCTCGCTCGGGATGGCTACCATTTCAGTTCCTCCGCGTCGAAGACGGGCCCTTCGGTGCAGGCTTTGACGTAGCCGCCGGCGGCTGCCACCACGCAGCCCTGGCAGGAGCCTACCCCGCAGGCCATGTGGGTGGCCACCGAGACCTGGGTCCGAACGCCCGGGACTCCGCATTCGCTCGATATCCGCGCCACCGCGCTCAGCATGGGTCCGGGGCCGCAGGCAAAGACCTCGGGCGCGGGCTCTCCCTCAGGCGGAGGCAGCAGGCAGCCGGGCAGCGGCTCGCTGACCAGCCCCCGCGAGCCCACCGATCCGTCCTCCGTAAAAACTTCTCCATCAAAATCCCTGAACAGGCCGGCAGATGCCGCCTGATCCCTGCTCTTAAAACCCAGAATCAACCGCATGCTCCGGCCTCTTTCAGCAAGCGCGCGGGCCAGCAGCTTGAGCGGCGACACGCCGATGCCCCCTCCCACGATCACCGCCTGGCCTTTCTTTTGAAGATCGAATCCCCGTCCCAGCGGTCCCAGCACGGCGAGCCTGTCCCCTACCTTTGAAGCGGCCAGCCGGCCCGATCCCTTCCCCACCGGCTCGATGAGGATGCTGATGAGATCGGAGCCGATGTCGTGAATGCCCATGGGCCTGGGGAGCAGGGGATCCAGAGCCGGCCCGGACTCGCGGACCATGACGAACTGCCCCGGCCGGGCCGCGGCGGCGATCTCCCGGCATACGAATGAGATGAGGCGGTACGCGCCCACGGGCCGGCTCTCGACCACGCGGCAGTCGTGGAGGGCTGCCGGTCCCGGCGCTTCGCGCCCTTTCACGGCGTCCTCCTTCCCGTCGCCCGCGGGCCTAGGTTGAGCGGGCCTTGCCGCCATGAAGCTCCTGGAGGTTGTGCAGCTGGATTTCCGGTTCCCGCCCGGCCTCGATGGCGGCCACCGCCACCTGGGCTCCGGCCATGGTTGTGATGCAGGGGATGCCGGTCCTGAGCGTGGCGCGGCGGATCTCGTAGCCGTCGACCCGGGCGCCGCGGCCCCGGGGGGTGTTGATGACGCCGTCGATTTTGCCGGTAAGGATCATGTCCACCACATTCGGCTTTCCTTCGGTAAACTTTTTCACAGACTCGGCGGGGACGCCCGCCGACCGCAGCGCTTCGGCGGTGCCTGCGGTGGCAACCAGCTTGAAGCCCAGATCGTGGAGCCGTTTTCCCACCGGGACGCCCTCCGGTTTGTCGGCGTCGTTGATGCTGATGAAGAACGTTCCCTTGAGCGGCAGCGTCTGGCCCGCGGCCGCCTGCGCCTTGGCAAACGCCACCGGGAAGGTCGAGGCCACGCCCATCACCTCGCCGGTGGATTTCATCTCCGGGCCCAGGGTGGTATCGGCGCCGGGCAGTCGCGAGAAGGGCAGCACCGCCTCCTTGACCGTGAAGCGCGGGTGGGCAGGACCGGCCGGCAGGTCCATATCCTTCAGTTTCTCGCCGAGGATCACCCGGGTGGCCACCTTGGCAAGCGGCACGCCTGTGGACTTGCTGACGTAGGGCACGGTCCGGGACCCGCGGGGGTTGGCCTCCAGCACATAAACCTCGCCGCCCTTGACCGCGTACTGGATGTTTACCAGGCCGAGCACTCCCAGCCTGAGAGCCAGCGCCTCCGTGTGCCGCTTTACCTTTTTCAGAAGTTTCGTCTCGAGGGTGAATGCCGGGATGACGCAGGCGCTATCGCCGGAATGCACGCCCGCCTCCTCGATGTGCTGCATGACGGAGCCTATATACACATCCTCGCCGTCGCAGACCGCGTCCACGTCGATCTCGGTGGCATCCTCGAGAAACTTGTCAAGCAGGATCGGGTGTTTTGGCGAGGCCTTGACGGCCGTGTGGATGTAACGCTCCAGGTCGTTGCGGTGATACACGATCTCCATGGCCCGGCCGCCCAGCACGTAGGAGGGCCTCACCAGCAGCGGGTAGCCGATCTCTGCAGCGATGTCAACGGCCTCATCCCGGCTCATGGCTGTGCCGTAGGGCGGATGGGCGATGCCCAGTTCCCTCAGCACCGCGCCGAAGCGGCCACGGTCCTCAGCCAGGTCGATGGCCTCCTGCGGCGTCCCCAGGATGGGGACTCCGGCTCCGGCCAGTCCGTGGGCTATCTTCAGAGGCGTCTGACCGCCGAACTGGACGATGACCCCCTTGGGCCGCTCGTTGTCAACGATGCTCAGCACGTCCTCGAGCGTCAGCGGCTCGAAGTACAGGCGGTCGGACATGTTGTAGTCGGTGCTTACCGTCTCCGGGTTGCAGTTGACCATGATGGCCTCGTAGCCGGAATCGCGGGCGGTCATGACCGCGTGCACACAGCAGTAGTCGAACTCGATGCCCTGGCCGATGCGGTTGGGGCCGCTGCCCAGGATGATCACTTTTTCGCGCCCGGAGTCGAGCGCCTCGTTCTCCTGATCGTAGCAGGAGTAGAAGTAGGGCGTTTCGGCCTCGAACTCCGCGGCGCAGGTGTCCACAGACTTATATACGGGGATGACGCCCGCGGCCTTCCGGGCGGCGCGCACCTCTTCCTCGGAGACGCCGGTGAACTCGCCGATCTGGGCATCGGAGAAACCAGTCTGCTTGGCATCCCTGAGTTCCGCGGCGGTAAGGGCCGGGCCGCCGCCGGCCGCCGGATGGTTGCGCAGCTTGAGCTCCTGTTCGATGATCGCCTCAAATTCCTTAAGGAACCAGGGATTTATCCGTGTGGCCCGCTCCAGCTCATCGGTTGAGACCCCCCGCCGGAGCAGCTCCAGGATCTGGTCGTAGCGCTCGGCGGTGGGAGTGGCCACGGCGTCCAGCATGTCCTCCGTGGCAGCCGCCAGGTCTACCTGCACGTCGAGCTCCCGGGAGCGCATCGACTTCATGAACGCTTCCCGGAAGGTGCGGCCGATGGCCATATTCTCACCCACGCTCTTCATGTGAGTGGTCAGGGTGGCGTCCACGTTGGGGAACTTCTCGAAGGCCCAGCGCGGCGTCTTTACCACCACGTAGTCGATGGTGGGTTCGAAGCAGGCCGGCGTCTTGCGGGTGATGTCGTTGGGAATCTCGTCCAGGGTATAGCCCACCGCCAGGCGGGCGGCGATCTTGGCGATGGGGAATCCGGTGGCCTTGGAGGCCAGCGCCGAGGATCGGGAGACCCGCGGGTTCATCTCGATGACCACGATCTCCTCGGTCTCCGGGTTGACCGCGAACTGGATGTTGGAGCCGCCGGTTTCCACCCCGATCTCGCGTATGATATCAAGGGAGGCGTCACGCAGGCGCTGGTACTGCGCGTCGGTGAGCGTCTGCACGGGGGCCACGGTGATGCTGTCGCCGGTGTGCACGCCCATGGGATCGATGTTCTCGATGGAGCAGACGATGACCACGTTGTCCGCACGGTCGCGCATCACCTCCAGCTCGAACTCCTGCCAGCCGAGCACCGACTCCTCCAAAAGCACCTGGCCGATAGGGCTGGCGGTGACACCATCCTCTACGACGCGGCAGAAGCTGTCCAGGTCATAGGCGACGCCGCCGCCGTGCCCGCCCAGGGTGAAGCTGGGCCTGACGATGATGGGCAGAGTGAGGCGCTCCAGCTTCTGGCAGGCCTCCTTGACCGAGACCGCCAGGTCGCTGCGGGGGACCCTGAGGCCGATGCGCTCCATGGCGTCGCGGAAGAGCTCCCGCTCCTCGGCGCGGTGGATGGCATCATAGTCGGCGCCGATGAGCGTGACGCCATGGTGGTCGAGCACCCCGCTCTCGGCAAGGCGGCTGGCCAGGTTGAGCGCCGTCTGGCCGCCCAGGGTGGGCAGAAGGGCGTCCGGCCGCTCCCGCTCGATGACAGCCGCGAGCGTGGGCACGTCCAGCGGTTCGATATAGGTCTTGTGGGCGAAGTCGGGGTCGGTCATGATGGTGGCCGGATTGGAATTGACCAGCACCACCTCGTACCCCTCCTCCATGAGCACCTGGCAAGCCTGGGTTCCGGAATAGTCGAACTCGCAGGCCTGGCCGATTACGATCGGTCCCGAGCCGATCACCAGGATCTTGCGGATGTCGTCGCGGCGGGGCACTACACGCTCTCCGAGGTGACGTTTTTCATTACGAGGAGACTGGCGACCAAGGATCTGCTTTTTACCAAAAGCAGTTTTTTCGGCGCTATCCTCTCTCCTTCGCATGTCTCAGAATGACAATTTTTGAAGTAAACGCGCACCGTTACACGCTCCTCAAATGCCTGGGCCCGCGGAGCATCAGCTCCACGAACTCGTCAAACAGGTAACGGGAATCGTGCGGTCCCGGGCCGGCCTCCGGATGGTACTGCACTGAAAAGGCCGGCACCTCCAGGCAGCGGATACCCTCGACGGTGCCGTCATAAAGGTTGAGATGGCTGATGCGCGCCTTGCCAAAATCGGTATCGAGCATGAGCTCCGCGGCCGGAGGCGCCTCGAAGAATGTTCCCCCGGCGCCGCCGGCTCCGCCGCGGCTTGCCGCCAGCCGCGCCTCCAGCGCCTTCGGCAGCTCCACCGCGAAACCATGATTCTGCGAGGTGATCTCCACCCGGCCCGTATCCAGGTTCTTGACCGGATGGTTGGCTCCCCGGTGCCCGAACTTCAGCTTGTAGGTCTTAAGCCCCAGCCCCATGCTCAGCAGCTGATGCCCGAGGCAGATGCCAAAAACCGGAACCTTGCCCAGCAGCTCCCTCAGGGTTTCGACGGCGTAGCCCAGCGGCGCCGGGTCGCCGGGGCCGTTGGAGAGGAAGACCCCCTTGGGCCTGAGCGCCAGTATATCCCGGGGACTCGTCTGGGCCGGGACAACGGTGACGTTGCATCCGGCGGCGCCCAGCCGCTTGAGGATGGAGCGCTTGATGCCGTAGTCGATGGCCACCACGAGGTGCTTGCCCTTGATGAACTGCAACTCGTATTTCTCCGGGCAGGTAACCCGGGTGGCCAGGTCCAGGCCGGCCATGGAAGGCGTCCGCGCTACCTGCGCGATGATGTCCTTATCATCGAAGTCTCCCCGGAAGATGCCCGCCCGCATCGCCCCCACGCTGCGGATGCGCCGGGTGAGCGCCCGGGTGTCGATGCCCTCCACGCCGACCACTCCGCACTCGGCCAGCCAGTCGACCCAGCCCTGCTCCGCGGTGGCGTTGCGGTCCAGATTATGTACCTCCCGTACCACCACCCCTCTGGAATGCACCATCTCCGATTCACTGGCGGTGACATTCACCCCGTAATTGCCGATCAGCGGATACGTGAAGGTGACCATCTGCCCGTGATAAGACGGGTCGGTTACCACCTCCTGGTATCCGGTCATGGCGGTGTTGAAGACGATCTCGCCAAAAACGGCGCCTTCGGCGCCGAACCCCCGGCCTCTGTATATAGTGCCGTCCTCGAGGATTACTGCTGCATTGTTGTGTTTTTCTGCACTCATAAAATTCGAGAATCCCGCGAAATTCGGGGACATGACCTTATTTCCCGGAAATCCCTATCGGCGGCCTGGAGAAACTCCGTGGGAAATGAGGGTCGTGTCCCCGAATTTCCGCCCTGCCGCCAGCTAATTAGTATTGTGTCCCTAAAATGGTTTGTCACAATCTGTAAGCCACCCGTCCGGCGGCAACCGTAAGCTTTACTTTACCCTTAGCCTTCTGCCCGGAAAAGGCACTGTTGCGGGATTTGCTCTGGAATCTGGCCGGCTCGATGTCAAATTCCTCCTCCGTATCGATAAGCGCCAGGTTGGCCTCCTCCCCCTCCTCCAGCGCCGGTTCAGGCAGCCCGACGGCCCGCGCCGGGCCGGTCGACATGGCCGCCACCAGCCGCTCAAGCGGTACGCCGCCGCTCTCCACCAGCCGCGTGTACAGCACAGGGAAGGCCGTCTCCAGTCCCAGGGTGCCGAAGGCGGCTTCCTCAAAGGGCGTCTCCTTCTCCTGCGGCGCGTGGGGAGCATGGTCCGTGGCGATGCAGTCCATATCACCGGCGGCAAGCGCCTCAACCAGGGCCTGCCGGTCGGCCTCCGAGCGCAGCGGCGGGTTCATCTTCAGGTTGGCGTCCAGAGAGAAAACCTCTTCATCGGAAAGGGTCAGGTGATGCGGCGTGACCTCGCAGGTGACCGTGACGCCGCCTTCCCGGGCCCGGCGGATGTGACCAAGGGTCCGCACGCAGCTCACATGGGCGATATGCACCCGGGCATCCTCGTAGGCTGCTATCTCCAGGTCGCGCGCCGCCGCCGCCGACTCCGCCGAGCAGGGGATGCCGGCCAGCCCCAGCCTGGCAGAGACCTCGCTCTCGTTCATGACGCCGGTCGCGGCAAGGTCGGAGTCCTCGCAGTGAAGAACCAAGGGAAGCCCGACCAGTTTCGCGGCTTGAAACGCCGCTCTGAGCAGCCCGCCGTCGGTCACCGGGCGGCCATCATCGGAGAAAGCAACCGCCCCGGCTTCCGCCATGTCCCAGATATCGGCCAGCCGGATGCCCTCCTGCCCGCGGCTGATGGCGCCCAGGAAGGCCACGCTCACCGATGCCTCGGCCTCCGCCCGCTCAATCAGGGAGGAGAGCACGCTGGCGTTATCCACAACCGGCTCGGTGTTGGGCATGGCGCAGATGGTCACATATCCGCCGGCCGCCGCCGCCGCGGTGCCGCTTGTCAGATCTTCCTCGTCCTCGCGCCCGGGGGTGCGCAGGTGTGTGTGCAGATCGACGAAACCGGGCACCAGCAGCCGGCCGGCGGCCTCGATTATCTCGGCGCCGGAGGCCCCGGAATCCGTCGCTTCGGGAGCATCGCCCCGGTGCGGGCTCCTGCCCTTCCCAACCGGAGCAATCGAGGAGATCTGACCCCTCTCGACCGCCACGTCAGCCCGCATGTCAACGCCCCGCTCGGGGTCGAAAACCCGCGCGTCCTTGATAAGCAGGTTCGCCTTGCTGCCGCGTTTTGCGATTGTGATGGTCATTTCAGGTTTACGCCCTTCATCCGGTCATTCTGAGCAAAAACAGGTTATTTACCTCACCCCACCGCCCTGATATTCTTGATCTTCGCCTTGCCGGCCGCTTCCTCACCTTCCGCCGCGCGAGCCCCGGCCCTTGAGTCCCCGGCCGCCGCCTCATCGGCAGCAGCCGCGGCGCTATCCACAATTATCCTGTACATGACCGCCATCCTGACCGCCAGCCCGGCCTCCACCTGCTGCAGGATCAGATGCTCCCCGGAATCCGCCAGTTCCGCGGAGATCTCCACGCCCCTGTTTATCGGCCCCGGGTGCAGCACCTTCTGGCCGCCGCTCAGGTGCCTCAAACCCACCTGATACCGCGATATATATTCCCGCAAGGAAGGAAGGTAGTTAGCCCGCTCGTGCCGCTCCGATTGCGTGCGCAACAGATATATGACATCAACGTCCGCCAGGGCGTCAAGGCCATGCCGCGCTTCGGCGCCCAGGGCCTCCACTCCCCTGGGCAGCAGCGCCGGCGGCGCCACCAGTTTGACTTCCATCCCCATCTTCTGGAACCCGATGATGTTGGAGCGGGCCACGCGGCTATGCAGGATGTCACCCACGATCGCCACGCGCAGGCCGGCCAGATCCTCCCCGAACTCCTGCTGCAGCGAGAAGATGTCCAGCAGCGACTGGGTGGGGTGCTCCCCCTTGCCGTCGCCGGCGTTGATGACGTGCGCGCCCGCCACGACGTAGCGGGCCACGAAGGCCGCCGCGCCCACATGCGGGTGCCGGATGACGATGATGTCGGGGCGGTAGGCGCCCAGGGTGAGGACGGTGTCCTTGAGCGACTCGCCCTTGCCGGTGGCGCTGGAGTCCGCCTTGACGTTGATGACATCCGCGGAGAGCCGCTTGCCCGCCAGCTCGAAAGAGGTGCTGGTGCGGGTACTCTTCTCGTAGAAAAGGTTTATGACGGTGCGGCCCCTGAGCGTCGGCACCTTCTTGATCTCCCGCTTGGAGAGGTCGAGGAAGTCGAACCGGGCAGTGTCCAGGACCGACCCGATCTCCTCGCGGCTTAAGTCGTTGATGGAGAGCAGATGTTGTTTCATGGGCGCACCTCCCTGCTATATGTCATTCCGAGGGAGCGCAGCGACCGAGGAATCTGCTTTCTCGACACGACGAAAAGCAGATCCTTCGCTTCGCTCAGGATGACAGAACGTTTCACGACTCAACCCCCTGCTCGGCCGCTTCCAGTACTATCTCATCCTCGCCGTCAACCTCGGAGAGAAGCACGTTGATGCGCTCCTCCTGCGAGGTGGGTAGGTTCTTGCCCACGAAATCGGGGCGGATGGGGAGCTCCCGGTGGCCGCGGTCCACCAGCACCGCCAGCTGGATGCGCGCCGGGCGGCCGTAGTCGAACAGCGCGTCAATGGCGGCCCGGATGGTGCGGCCGGTAAAGAGGACGTCGTCCACCAGCACGATGGTCTTATCGTCAATGGAGAACGGCAGGTTTGTGCCCCGAAGCTCAGGCTGGGCCAGGCGGGGCCTCACCGTGAGGGAGCCGCGCGCCGCCACGTCGTCGCGGTAGAGGGAGATGTCCAGCTCGCCGACGGCGATCTCCTGCCCGGAGAACTGTTCCATGAGCCGGGCCAGCCGGTGCGCCAGATTGGCGCCGCGGGTATGGATGCCGACGAGGGCCAGCTGCCCCGGGTCCTGGTTCTTCTCCAGGATCTCGTGGGCGATACGGACGATGGTGCGTCCGAGCTGGTCGGCGGAAACTACTTTCCTAACAAAAAAGCCGCTCACTCGCGTGTCCGGGATGTGGACACGCAGCAGCGGCAGATCGGGATTTCGCCTGCAATAAGGCTCATTTTCTCTCCCTTGTCAGCCTCTCTGGGCGTGATTAAAGGGTAATGCTATCGGTGCGGCGCCGGCTGTCGGCGAGCGCTACGCACCGTTAGGGAGTTTATCGGATGGGATGGTGGGAGTCAAATATA
>JACUUL010000099.1 GCA_014859345.1 Thermoleophilia bacterium | reverse complement strand
ATTCGCAGCTTGCATGGGGTTTCAAATGACCACCTCGTCATCCGGTGGCGGCCTGAGCGTCTGCTTGACCTGCTGGATCGCCGCCAGGGCTTCTTCCGGGTCGCAGGCGTTGGCTTCGGCCCAGGCGTCCTCGACCTGGCGGTTGATCCGTTCGTTAAGCTCTCGCTCTTCGGCTTCCCGCTTCTTCCGTTCCTTTTCAGGGCCGCCGACGAACTCCCACTGCCTGGTCATCCACAGGTGCCAGGCTCCGACGGGCCCGGCCGGAGATCTGCCTTTGGCCCGGTGGTGTTCGACGAACTTCCCGGTTTCGATCTCGATGGTCGAATCTGAGAAGCCGTATTTCGATTTCACCTCTTCGATCATCTGTGCCGTGGGTTGGAAATTTTCCAGGATGGTTTTGGGGGGTTGTTTTCCGGCCTCGCGCGCGTGCGCGCGTTCCCCCTCTGTCTCTTTCTCTTCTCTGTCTCTACTGTGTAACGGTTGTTTAACATCCGTTACACCATCGTTACACCATTCCAGAAATCCGGACTCAAAAAGACCTGCTAAATTAATCCTTTTCAGTGAGAGCTTTTGCCGTAGCCATTTTTTATCTGCCGGTATCTTGTTCTTAAGCTGACCCGCCAAGATACAAAGGTGAATGAAAAGTATCTTGTTTGTGTCCGGTAAAGTGCAGTATTCGTAATCGTCAAGGAGCGAAGCGTGCAGCTTGATCCAATTCGGGCGGTCCTTATTGAAGCTCTGATACTTCTCCCAGGAGCGGATTTTGAAGTACTTGCAAAGGTCAGCCATTGCTCACCTCCTTCGGGAACTCTCGGCAGAGGTAGGGTTTGCCCTCGGGATCGCGTCCGAGGGGTGCCAGCCCTGACAGATTGTCTTTCATGAAAACCGCAGCGCCTGAGCGCCTGGCGGACGTTAGTAGGCTCATGATCCACCGCCGCTCAGGAACAACGCTCTTCCACCTTTCTGCGCCGATTATCAGCCAGGAAAGGGCGTGCATGCCTCCCGGCTCGATGGGACCGAGAAGCGGCTCAGCGGAGATGAAAGTATTCACCGGGTATCCGAACCGATAGAGGTGGCCGGCCTGCGTCAGTCCCAAGACTTTTATGGCATGATCCCACGACTCCTGACTGGTCGCAGTAGCACCTATCATGCAGTTGAATGGGAAGTGAAACAGGGGGTATCGCGCCGGGTTCTTTGTCAAGAATATGAACGTATGCTGCGGGCAGGCGCGCACCGTTTTTAGGACGGCCTCGATGTGCTCCTGGGGCGTCTCAGGGTGGAACAGGTCACCCATGCTTTGAACGAAGATCCGGCGCGGCTTGCGCCACTTGAGCGGTTTCTCCAGCATCTCTGGGTGCCAGTGGGGCCGGAACGCCATGCAATCAGGGCAGCCGCGCTGTGCCGCCCAGGGGCCACGTGACGCGCGCCGGGCGTAGCAGTAGGGACATGGCTTGGGATTTTCTTTATTTCCGCCCGGGCCGTAACATCCCCAGCCCAGCGGGTTGATCGTATTGTCGCACCATTCGATCTTGGTCATCTTTTCCACATCCCGGGTGACAAGTTATCCACAGGCACTAAAGAGTCGGAGCCGCTAATGCGGCTCCGATGAAGGCGGTATGGGGTTGTGAAGATGGAGCCGGTCACGCCACCCTCACCACCTTCCCAGTCGTCTCCTGAATCTCGCGCTTAAACCGCTCCGCGTCGCTGTTGCCGTCTGACAGATGCAACAGCCAGATCTGGCGCACATGGCTCAGATCATTGGCCAGGAGCATCTGCTTCACCGTCTCCAGGCTCATGTGCGATCGCGCGATACGCCGCCTGAGGGTGGGATGGACCTCTCCGGCCTTGACATTCTCGGCCAGGATATCGCCGGCGTAATTGCACTCGATCATGATGTGAGTGAGGCCCTCGAAGCGATATTTCAGATAGAAGGTGTCCGAGGCGTAAAGGAGCTTGCGCCCGGCACGAGCGATCAGGAATCCGAGAGGCTCCGCGGCGTCGTGCTGAGTCTCGAAGGGCATGACGAACCAGTACGGATTAATTCCGTTGCCGACTTTTGGGGTCATGACATGCACTCTGTGTCCCTCAACTCCCAGGGCCTCGCGCGTGCCGGCGCTCATATATAGATCCACGCCAGTCTTCATCATCTGTTTCACCGCCTTGCTATGGTCCGCGTGCTCGTGTGAGATCAAGCAGCCGTCTAACCCGGAGACATTGAACTCAAGGCCTCGCTGGATCTCCGGGAAGCGCAGGCCGCATTCCAATAGAATGAAGCGGCCCGCGCAGTCCACGCGGTAGGCGTTGCCCGAAGAGCCGCTGGCAAGGGGGGTTATTTCCACTCGTCCGC
>JACUUL010000098.1 GCA_014859345.1 Thermoleophilia bacterium | reverse complement strand
GCGGACTTCGACATCAAGACTTACCAGGAATCCGGCGACACGCTCCATGGTTTCGAGCACGAGGTCGAAGCGATGATTACCCTTGATGGCAAGCCCTTCGCGGCGAAGAAGTCCTACCACGAGGTCTACAAGAAAAAGCGCGGGTCGGCCACTGAGGCTTTCGACGGCCATACCACAGATCACAGCCTGGACGGCGTGCCGGTCAAGGAGAAGCAATACAAGGACGCCATAGCCGAGATCTGCGACGAGCGGACGTTCCGGCTGCTGACCGACCTTAGGTACTTCAACGAGGTCATGTCATGGCAGGAAAGAAGGGAACTTCTCCTCGCCGTCTGCGGCGACGCCTCGGACGCGGACGTGATCGCCTCTGATTCAGAGCTTTCCGAGCTCCCGGACATCCTGGAGGGCCGCTCCCCCGACGATCACAAGGCCGTGGTAATGGCCGCCCGCAAAAAAATCAACGAGGAGCTCAAGGAAATCCCGGCCAGGATAGACGAGACATCGCGCAGCCTGCCGGAGACGGACGCCAGCCGCGAGTCGGTAGAGACGGCGCTCACGAAACTCCGCGAGGCCGCCCAGGTCAAGCACCAGGAGCGGGCGCGGCTGACCGATGGCGGCCAGGCAGCAAAAAAACGGCGTCAGCTGAGTGAAGCCAAGGCGGAGCTTCAGATGATCGAAAGCAAGGCCCGGGCCTCGGGTGATGAAGTTGTCCGGGTCGCCCAGAAGGCCATCGATGATCTGATCTATCGCATCGATACGCTTACCCGCGATATTCAGCAGCGGGAAAGCACGATTGGCAATCATCAGGCCAGCATCCAGCGGCTCAACGGTGACATGGGTAAACTCCGGGAGAAGTGGCAGGCCACAAACGCTGAGAACTTCGCCGACGGCACTGAGACAACCTGCGCGGCTTGCGGCCAGGACTTGCCGACCGAGCGCGTCCAGGAGGCCCGCGACAAGGCCCTGGCGGCGTTTAACCGCGATAAGGCCGAGCGCCTGGAGCGCATAGATGCCGAAGGCAAGGAGGCCAAGCGGCGCATTAGCGAGCTCGCGCTGGGCAATGAAGGGCTCCGGAAAGAGATCCAGGAGCTTGAAGCGGAACGCGATCCGCTGGCCGAAAAGCGTGATAACTCTCCGGTGGTGACGGCTGTCAACATCACGTTCCCGCCGGAATTCACCGCCAAGGAAGCAGCCGTTAAGGCACTCGAAGCCGAGATCGCCCAGTTGGACGCCGGCAACGCCGACGCCCTGGCCGAAGTTGACGCCCAGATAGCCGACCTCAAGGGGCAGATACAGGAGCAGGAGGCCGCTCTGGGGCGCATCGAGCAGCATGAGAGGGGCCAGCAGCGCATCCAGGAACTAGGAGCGCAGGAGAAGGCTCTGGCGGCTCAGTACGAGCGCCTGGAATCCGAGCTCTACCTGATAGACCAATTCACGCGGGCAAAGGTCTCCATGCTCACCGAGAAAATCAACGGACGATTCAAGACCGCCCGCTTCCGGCTGTTCAACGTCCAGATCAATGGCGGGATAGAGCCCTGCTGCGTGGCGCTGATGGACAACAAGCCCTACCCCGCGCTTAGCACCGGGGAGCGTATCCGCATCAGCATGGACATCCTGTGCACGCTCTCGGAGCATTACGACATGGCCTGGCCGGTTTTTCTGGACCACGCGGAGAGCCTGACTGGGGACATCGAAGCGCCAGGCCAGCTTATCCGGCTGATTGCGGCGCCCGGTGTCAAGGAGCTTAAGGTCGAGAAGAAATCAACCCTACGGGAGGCAGCAAATGTCTGAAAAAAAAGAAACCAAAAAAAAGCAGGATGTAACCAAGCGCGAACAGACAATGGCCGAGCGTTTCACCGGCAAGGTCATGGCTGAATTCACCGCCAGCACCGGTGAGATTGCCCTGACGAATTTCCAGACGCGCCTCGCCCAGAATTACTTTATGGCTGTCGATACCGAACTTGCCAAGGCCGAGGCCAAGCGCCTCAAGAAGAAGAAATATCAGGACAAGGTGCCTGTCACCTGGGCCAACGTTAATCTGGAGAAGCTCTCCCGCGACGTGGTGTCCGCCGCCCGCATCGGCCTGGACCCAGCACAGCCCAATCACATCTATCCCATCCCCTACAAAAACAACGCTACCGGCAAATACGACATCGGGTTCATCGAGGGTTACCGGGGGATCGAGCTTAAGGCCATAAAGTACGGGCTTGACATCCCGGACGCCGTGATCGTGGAGGTCGTTTACTTCACTGACAAATTCCAGTCCATCAAGAAGGATCGTGACCACGACCACGAGACGTATGAATTCGAGGTCACCGACGACTTCGATCGTGGCGAGATCGTGGGCGGCTTCTACTACCACGTCTACCGTGACAACCCGGCCAAGAACAAGCTCGTGATCATGACTCTCT
>JACUUL010000097.1 GCA_014859345.1 Thermoleophilia bacterium | reverse complement strand
ATTCATTGACACTTCCCCGCCTGCAGCGATATTATTAATGTGTCCCATAATCATCTGTCACCCAATCGTTTGATCGATAGTTATTGGTTTTCCTTAAATTCAAGGCAACTGGTTTTAGTTATCAACCAACGGGCTTAGTGAAACAGAACAAAGGGTCTATTTTTCACTAAAAAATATTATCCCGGCGTCCAGCCGCTGAAAACTCAGCGGTTAAGGCGTGTCTTTAAAGGAAAACCGATGTGGGCCGAGCAGATGCTCGGCTTTACACATTTTTGGGACGACATCATGTTGTTGCAGGTGTCCCAGCCAGCGCCGGGACACCGGAACTAAATGCCAGGACTGGAGAAACTATGGATACAGTATTGATTGCGGTGGCTGCCGCAGTCGTCTCGCTGGCCGCCGGTTTCTTCCTCAGAAAGCTCATTGCCGAGGCGAGAAAGACATCGGCCGAGCACGACGTGGAGAAATTGCGCGCGGATGCCAACCGGGAAATCGAGACGATGCGACGCGCCGCCCAGGTAGAGGCCCGGGAGGAGGCGCAAAAGCTCAAAGAGAAGGCGGAAGAGGAGCTGAAACAGCGCCGCGCCGATGTCCTGAAAGGGGAACAGCGCCTCGAGGACAAGGAGAAGGCCTTCATCGACCGGGAGAAGGAAATCCAGCGGCGCGAGCAGTCGCTGCAGGACCGCGAGGCCAACAACAGGAGGATGGCCGAGGAGCTGGAACAGTCGCTCATGGAGCAGCGGCGGCAACTGGAGCGGGTCTCGGGCCTTTCCAGCGCGCAGGCCAAGGAGCTGCTGCTCAATCAGGTGGAAGAGGAAGCCCGCCATGACATGGCCCTGATGGTCCGCAATGTCGAGGAGGAAGCCAAGCGGGAAGCGGACCGCCGGGCCCGCAACATCCTCTCTCTAAGCATCCAGCGCACCGCGGCAAACCATGCGGCGGAAACCACTGTCTCGGTGGTGCCACTTCCCACGGACGAAATGAAGGGCCGCATCATCGGCCGCGAGGGCCGCAATATCCGCGCCCTGGAGAACATCAGCGGCATCGACGTCATCATCGATGACACGCCGGAGGCCGTGGTCTTGAGCGGTTTCGACGGCGTCAAGCGGGAGATCGCCCGCCTCACTCTGACCAAGCTGCTTTCCGACGGACGCATCCATCCGGCCCGGATCGAGGACACTTACAACCAGGCAAAGGCCGAAGTTGACAAGGCAATCATCGAAGCCGGCGAGCAGGCCATGCTCGAGGCCAATCTCCATGGGTTGTCCGACAACCTTATCAAGCTGCTGGGCCGCCTCAAGTACCGCACCAGTTACGGCCAGAATGTCCTGGCTCATTCCCTGGAGGTCAGCCATCTGGCCGGCATCATGGCCGCCGAGCTGGGCGCCAACACCAAGATAGTGCGACGCGCCGGCCTGCTGCATGACATCGGCAAAGCCGTCGACCATCAGGTAGAGGGCACCCATACCCAGATCGGGGCCAATCTGGCCAAGAAGAACCGGGAATCGCAAGCCGTCTGTCATGCCGTCGAGGCGCACCATTCGGACATCGAGCCCCAGACTGTGGAGGCGGTGCTGGTCCAGGCGGCCGACGCCGTCAGCGCCGCGCGCCCCGGGGCCAGGCGTGACAGCCTGGAGAGCTACATCAAGCGTCTGGAGTCTCTGGAAAACATCGCGGTCAGCAACAACGGTGTCGAGAAGTGCTATGTCATGCAGGCCGGGCGTGAAATCCGGGTAATGGTCAAGCCCAACGAAATCGATGACGACCAGGCGGCGCTGCTTTCGCGCGAGATCGCCAAGGAGATCGAGAAGCAACTCGATTACCCGGGACAGATCAAGGTGACGGTGATCAGGGAGAGCCGGACAACGGAATACGCGAAGTAGTAACCGGTTGACTGCCCGCCGGATCAGGCGCTTACAGCCCAGGCTGTCCCGGCTGCCTGTAAATGGCAAATCCGAAGGAGAGCGGCGACTGAGGAATCTGCTTTGAATTTGCTCCATGCCATGGTGCGTGATTTACGTTATGTCAGAGCCTGAACAGATTCGCTTCTACCACCTTACGACCTTCGGCTGTCAGATGAACGAGCATGACTCGGAGCGTGTCCGGGGGGTGCTGGAGGAAAACGGCTGGATCCCGGCCGGTGGTCCGGAGGACGCCGACCTATTGGTTTTCAACACGTGCGCGGTGCGCGAGAGCGCCGAGACGCGCCTCAAGGGCCGGCTGGGGGAGGCCGCCCGCCTGAAAAGAGAGCGGCCCGGGCGTCTCCTGGCTTTGGGAGGATGTTTCGCCCAGAGCCGTCAGGAGAAGATATTCAACGAGCTGCCTTTCCTCGACGTGGCATTCGGGCCCCAGAACATCGGCGAGCTTCCGGTCCTTCTCGCTGACGCCATGCTGGAGGCGGGCCGTCCGGC
>JACUUL010000049.1 GCA_014859345.1 Thermoleophilia bacterium | reverse complement strand
TCGGGGCGGCCTTCTTCATACCCGGCTTGCGGGCAGCTTTTTTTCTGGCTGCCGTTTTTTTAGCTGCGGACGGTTTCTTTCTGGACGCAGCCCTGGTGGTCCTGGATTTCGCTTTTACAGACGTCTTTTTCGTAGCAGTCTTCTTTCTGGATGCCGTCTTCTTCCTTACAGCTGTTTTCTTCGTTGCCATACAAGCCTCCTTGAGGTGATTTGCGGGCGAATATCCTCGCCTCAAAAATAAACTATATATGTATCAAACAGATTATTCTCCATAAAACGCGAAAATCTTTCTTCATGGAATTTTTAAAATCAAGTATCAGACGGATGGTGCCGAAAAAAGAGAAAGATATTTATATACCATCGATCCTGTCATCATTGACCACAACGATCAATAACAACATCTCCAGCATAATGGTCGTTAATGAAAAAGAAAGCATCGGTGAAGTAATCGCGGCGGCCATTAATGACGCAGAGTATGAATGCGACGCGGCCTCCAACGCCGATGAAGCGCTGGCAAGGATAGGCCAGAATCCCCCCGACCTGATACTCTCCGAAATCGAAATGTCCAGCCAGGCTGTCATCGGGCTGTTGGATGAGGTAAGGAATCATTCACGGGAAGCAGCCGTTATCATGATAACCGCGATGGCCAACTCGGAGACCGAGATCGAAGCCTTGAAAGCTTACAGTTGCGCCACGCAAAACTTCAACCTCGTCGAGGTGCTGGCGAGCATGGAGCCCGTCTTTGAGAAACGGGCTCTGCTGATCACAAACCGTAAGCATGAGGCGCTGGCCGGGAAACAGCTCGAAACAGGGAAAAACGGTTTACGCCAGACATATCTGGGAGCCATCAAGGCTTTGGCGCAGGCGATGGAGGCGGTGGACCCTTATACGCGGGGACATTCCCTGCGCGTCACCGAAATATCCGTCCTGCTCGCACGCGAGATGGGGTTGTCCAATGAGATGACAGAGAAAATCCGCCTGGCCGCGCGGGTGCACGATATTGGCAAGATCGGCATCGCGGGTGAGGTTTTGTGCAAGCCTGGCAAGCTGATGGAGCAGGAATTTGAGGCCATAAAAGGACATCCTTCCGTGGGAGAGCGTATTCTGAAGCCGGTAATAAATGATCCGGTGGTCCTGGATATCGTCTGTCATCATCACGAGCGTTTTTCCGGCGGCGGTTATCCTTCAGGATTCTGCCAGAACGAGATCTGTCTCGGCGCCCGCTTGCTGGCTGTAGCCGACGCGTATGACGCCATGACTTCCACACGCCCGTACCGGAGCGCGCTGCCGCCTGAAAAGGCCGACGAGCAGCTCCTGGAAAATCGAGGCTCCCAGTTCGATCCGGACGTAGTAGACCTTTTCATACGAGTCAAGGACAAATTGCCCTTCTGTCCCGTATCGGCGCGCCTTCCCGGGTGATCGCGGGCTGAAAAAGCCGGCTGGATGGACCCTGTTTGAACTCCGGGCAATCAGGGTAAAACTTTTTATAAGTAGGGCCATTCCCTTATATCATTTATATTTATGGGTTTGTTAGGGTGCTCCTTGCTGACGTCTTTTCGGTTGTTGAAATTGGAGGCGATAATGGTGGAGAAATATGACTGCGACGTCTGCCTGTCGGCGGGATCGGTAAATCAATGGGGATGTTGTGAGATATGCGGGGAGGATTTTGAAGATCCGGAGTCTCGTGTCGAATGGCGGAATAACGCCACGACGTGGAGCCTCGAAAGCGTGGGGAGTCAGGGCCGGACCTTTACGCCTTTCGGCCAGGATGCGGCATGAGTCGCTGACTTTCGATCGCCAGGTGTTCTGGAGATTCTTCCCTTTTCCAAGTCTTCTAACGGCAGCCTTCGGGTGGTATAATGTGCCGTGCGTTTGATTGCGCGGGAAAAGCAACGATGTTCCTCAAGAAAACTCCGGGGACCATCACAAACATATATCCTGACCCTATAGCATAGAAGTGTTGACGATAGGCGGGGGAGCTGCGAGGAAGCGGCTGAGAAAGTGATGTTTTCACTGACCCCATGAACCTGAACTGGGTAATGCCAGCGCAGGGAGACTCTGAACTTATGGAGCCGTACCGGCGCGATGGTACGGTTTTTTTATTTAATCCCCGATTTTCAAGAAACAGAAAGGATGAAAATGAATGGCACTATTTCACGCAATTGATGAAAAGGACGTTACAAGGGCTATAGTAAGTGGCTTTTTGAAGCAGTTTGAAGAATATGCCGAGAGTGATGTGATTATCGTGGGGGGCGGTCCCAGCGGACTTATGGCCGGGAAGGAACTGGCTTCGCGGGGCGTCAAGACCCTGATTGTGGAGCGTAATAACTATCTGGGCGGTGGATTCTGGATCGGCGGATACCTTATGAACAAGGTAACTCTGCGAGCGCCCGCCCAGCAGGCACTGGACGAGTTGGGCGTGCCGTATGAAGAAGCGCGTGAGGGCCTTTACGTCGCGGACGGGCCTCACGCCTGTTCAAAGCTGATCGCCGCGGCCTGTGATGCCGGCTGCAGGTTCGCCAATATGACGATATTCGAGGACGTTGTCATCAGGGAGGGCAATCGCGTGGCCGGAGTCGTGATCAACTGGACTCCGATAGTGTCTCTTCCCCGGGAGATAACCTGCGTCGATCCGGTGGCCATCGAGTCCAGGATGGTGGTCGATTCCACCGGCCACGACGCGTGCGTGCTATCCAAGCTTGAGGAAAGAGGCCTGGCAGAGACTGTTGGCTACGGCGCCATGTGGGTGGAAAAGTCCGAAGATCTGATCGTTGAGCATACCGGCGAGTACATGCCCGGCCTCGTGATAACAGGTATGGCTGTATCCACGGCGTATGGCCTGCCCCGAATGGGCCCGACTTTTGGAGGCATGCTGTTGTCAGGCAAAAGGGCCGCCGAGGTTGTCCTGGCGAAATTGTCCCAGGAAGCAACAGCCGCCGGGCAGCCATGATTTTATGAGGGCGGAGCGATGCCGGCTATCTCCAGCCTCTATATTTACGCAGAGCCAAGGTGTCGGAAAATCGATTTCGACGAGATCGCCGGTTATGCCAAAAAGCGGCTGAAGCGGGTCGACGTCAGGCTGCGAGGACCCTTGATGGAATCATCAATCGACGGCGATGGCCCCGCGGCAGGCGCGGTGAGCGCCGATGTTCTGGCGCGGGGGCTGGCTGCGGCGAAGGTGAGGCGTCTGGATGCACCGCGGGACCTCGATTCAAAGGCGCTTCCCGGAGAGGAGACCTACGAGTCAAGACGGCTTGCCAGCCGGGACAGCCCTGTTTTTGGAATATTATATGACGGGTTCGAACTCGCTTCTCTGCTGTCCGGACTTCTCCCCGCAGGGGAGTGCCGCATAGACCGGCTGCACGTGGTTTTCACGAACCAGCTGATAGGCACCTGGGAAGAAGGAGATCTGAGATATCATGCCCGCGCCGCAATCCTGGGCGCGCCATCGATCATCTCCGTCAGTGGCATTGTCGAGGCCCCCGCCAGGGACCGGGCTTATTACATAACCAGGCGAAATGCCGAGGCGTTAGGCTTTTCCGAAGATGAAAAAGTGGAGTTATCTCGCTCTTTTGCCGAAGACTTTTTGAGCCATGATGACGTCCGCCTCACTGAGGCAGCCAAAGGGTACCTGATGCAGGCGGCCGCCTACCGGATGACAGACGAACCTTTCTGCAAGGATCCGGAATGCCGGCTTTATAACGCGCATTGGCAGAGGGAGTTGCTGAAGGCTCAATTTGGAGGGCCTGAATTCTGCGGCTGGCACAGGAGGCTTTTCAATTGTTAATCGAGACAGGGTGGTGATGAACTTTGGACCTGGGACTTTACGTGATTACTTCGTCTGTACCTGAGCTGGGCCGTGACCATTATGATGTGGCCGCAGCCGCGATTGAGGGAGGCGCCACTGCCATTCAGCTCCGGGTGAAGAGGCGGCAGATGAGCGAAACGCTCAAGATGGCCGCTGCTTTGCACGAATTGACGCAAAAAGCGGGGATCCCCCTGATTATCAATGATCACGTGGGCATTGCCATGGCTGTTGAAGCTGAGGCATTGCACATAGGCCCGGATGACATTACCATCTCCGCGGCGCGGCGGATGCTGGGGCCGCGCACGATCATCGGCTCGTCCGCCGGCAGGCATGACGACGCGCACAAGGCTGAAAGGGAAGGGGCGGATTACATAGGCGTTGGCGCGATTTACGAGACTCCTACCAGATCTGATAAATCCGCCGTGGGCCCGGCGCGAATCGCCAGGATAAAAGCGGTTGTGGAAGTGCCCGTGGTTGCTATTGGCGGGATTACCGCTGACAATCTCAAACCTTGCATAAAGGCCGGGGCCGACGGTGTAGCCGTACTCTCGGCGGTATCAATGGCCAGGGATATGGTAGCGGCAACAGCAGAACTTAAACAGGCGCTGGTTCTGGCCAGGGAGCAGTTGAATCAGGCTGCCTAGCCAGGGAAACCTTTTGGGGCTCATGAAAGCGGAAACGACACTTGATCGGCTGAGACGTGGTTCAATTCCGTACGCGGTTGAAAAAGCGGCGGCAACAGAGGGTGTCAGCTCCGAGCGCCTTGCTGCCCAGATGCTGGATGGCAGCGCCGTCATCCCGGCCGGGCGTGCGGGACGCCAGTTGCGCCTGGCCGCCATTGGCGCCGGATTAAGGACCAAGGTCAATGCCAACCTGGGAACATCCAGCGAAATGGTTTCAGCCCATGAAGAAGCAGCAAAGCTGGAGATGGCGGAAAAAGCAGGGGCGGACGCGGTCATGGACCTCTCCTGCGGCGGTGACACAATCGCTCTGCGAAGACTGCTTTTGTCCCGGACCAATCTCCCCTTCGGAACCGTGCCGGTTTACGAAGCCGCGGTAGAGGCCCGCGAGAGCTTCGGCAGCATTGTGAAAATGGGCGTTGGCGATCTCATGGATGTCGTGGAGAGACAGGCCATAGATGGCGTTGATTTCATGACCATCCACGCGGCGCTTACCCGGAGTGCTCTTAAAAAGCTCAATGCACAGGGCCGGGTAATGGACGTCGTCAGCCGCGGAGGCGCTTTCATGATTGCCTGGATGCTGCATAACGACCGCGAGAATCCGTTTTATGAGCATTATGATTCCCTTCTGGAGATCCTGGCCCGGCATGACGTGACCATAAGCCTGGGGGACGGATTGAGGCCGGGCTGCCTTGCCGATGCCAGCGACAGGGCCCAGATAGCTGAGCTGGTCACAATGGGCGAGCTGGCCAGCAGGGCCAGGGAGGCGGGCGTGCAGGCAATGATCGAGGGACCCGGACATGTCCCCCTCCAGGACATCGAATCCAATGTCATCCTGGCCAAGAAGCTTACAGGCGGCGCCCCGTTTTATGTGCTGGGGCCGCTGGTCACAGACGTGGCGCCGGGTTACGACCATATCACCGCCGCCATCGGCGGCGCCCTGGCGGGCGCCGCCGGAGCCGATTTTATTTGTTACGTTACCCCAGCCGAGCACCTGGGGCTGCCCGGGTTAGAGGATGTCAGGCAGGGAGTGATTGCCGCCAGGATTGCGGCCCATGCCGCGGATATCGCAAAGGGATCGGTCGAAGCCGCCGCCTGGGACCGGCAAATGGCGGAGGCCAGAAAATCGCTGGACTGGGAGTCACAGATCAACCTTTCCATGGATCCGGACAAAGCTCGTTCAGTATATGAAGCCCGCCAAAGCGGAAAAGTCGAAGGCTGTAGCATGTGCGGCGAGCTTTGCGCCATGAAGCTGGTATCCGAACATCTTGGTCTTGAGGCCGGTGACATCAAGAGTTGCTAGTCGCTGAGATAGGAGAGGAGGCGCTTCTTAAGGAACTGCGGAACCTCTTCGCGGCTACGGCCCGTAGCGTCCCGGTGGGAATAGGGGACGACGCCGCGGTGGTCGAAGGAGCAGCGGGCCTCCAGGCCGTCTGGACCACCGATCTTTTTCTGGAGGGAGTTCACTTTGAGTCCGGCTGGCAGGCGCCAGGGCAATTGGGCAGAAAGTGCCTGGCGGTCAATCTGAGCGATATCGCAGCCATGGGTGCTGAGCCCAGATACGCGTTGTTCTCCCTGGCGTGTCCCGGAGATACCGATGCCGGAAATATCATAGATGTTGCCCGGGGTCTGAACGACCTGGCTGCGGAGACAGGCGTCGCTGTCATAGGCGGGGACATCAGCGAGTCCCGGGAGGGCTTGCTGCTGAGCGTTGCCGCGGGCGGGCTGGTGCCAGCCGGCAAAGCAGTTCTGCGGTCGGGAGCCCGCGCAGGGGACGCCATTCTGGTTACCGGCTATCTGGGAAACGCCGCTGGAGGACTCACGCTGCGTCGGAAGGACATCGAGAGTGAATACAGAAGCCTGCGGGATGCGTTCTTATCTCCAGTGCCTCGGCTGGCTGAGGCCCTGTTGGCCCGTGAGGCGGGCGCCACGGCAATGACCGATCTGAGTGATGGCCTGGCCAGTGATCTGCGGCATATTTGCGTCGAGAGCGGGATGGGAGCCGAAATCTACCATGAACGGCTTCCGGTTCATCCGGAACTCCTGGAGGCCAGCTCGGAATATGGATGGGACCTTGATAACCTGGTGCTTGCCGGGGGGGAGGACTACGGGTTGCTGTTTACCATGCCAGCCGGCGCGGCAGACGCCGCCGCGCTGGCGATCGAGGGCCAGACCGGCACGTCCGTGGCCGTGATTGGCGAGATAAAAGCCGGGAAGGCGATGACCGTCGTCTGTGAATACGGCCGTTTGGCAGATTTGCCGGAGCACGGTTTTGACCACTTCCTTCCCCATGGCTAAACGAGGCGCTGACATAGCACTGACTATCGCCGGAAGTGATTCCGGAGGAGGGGCAGGCCTGCAGGCCGACCTTAGAGCATTCGGCCACGTTGGCGTTTACGGAATGAGTGTGGTAACCGCCATAACCGCGCAGAACACATCGGCGGTGATTGAGATCTTTCCGGCGCCGGCGAAACAGGTCCGCTCCCAGTTAAGCGCGGTGCTTTCGGATATGGAGCCGGCGGCCACCAAGACCGGCATGCTGGCTACGGCCGAGATCGTCAAAGAGGTCGCCTTTCAAGCCAAGGCCCGGAGGCTTGGAAGGCTGGTAGTGGATCCGGTGTTAGGCAGCACCAGCGGACAGGCCCTGGCTGAGGAGGGACTGGAGCGGGAGCTGGTTACCGAGCTGCTGCCTCTGGCTGAGCTGATAACGCCTAATACCCGGGAAGCCGCGCGGCTGACGGGCGTGGAAATATCGAACACCGAGGATGCCCGGGAGGCGGCTCTGGCCCTGACGGAGATGAGTGCCCGCGCGGTCTGCGTCACTGGAGGTCATCTGCCGGGTGATCCGGTTGACATCCTCTTTGACGGGAGGAACTTTTATGAGCTCACGGGGCGGCGGCTGGGAGGCGCCGGAATCCGGTTTCACGGGACCGGCTGCTTCTTCTCCGCCGCTATCACCGCTTATCTGGCCAGAGGCATGGATCTGCGCGGTTCCGTAGAAGCTGGCAAGCGCCTGGTGGAGGCAGCCATCGCCAAGGCGATCGCACCCGGAAGTGGAATGCCCGTTCCCTGGCTTAAAGCAGCATCTGATGAAACTGAAGATCAGACCGCTTGAACCTCACCGTCACAACCATTAACCTAATCTCCTGATTATCCGCCGCTCCCGGCCGGATCTGGGATCAGGAATCTGTCTTGCGAATCCTTAAACATCGGGATAGAGGAAAAGAGGTGCTCGATATCCAGTCGCGCCTGCGAAGGCTCGGCTATGACCTGGGCACCGATGGCGTGGATGGCTACTTTGGGGAGGACACCCGAAAGGCCGTGCTGGAGTTTCAGCAATACAGCGGGCTGGTTGCCGACGGCATCGTGGCGGAGAATACCTGGTGCGAACTGGTAGAAGCCCGTAATGAGCCTGGAGAACGGCTGCTTTACCTGCGCATCCCGCCTTTTCGCGGCGCTGATGTCCTCTTCCTGCAGCGCTCGCTCAACTGTCTTGGTTTTAACGCCGGTCCCGAAGACGGCATTCTGGGGACCCAGACCGAGCGCGCGATTCTGGATTTTCAGAAAAACGCCGGACTGGTAATGGATGGCATGGTGGACGAATCCGTCCTGAAAGTTATGGCAAGGGTGACCAAGGACGGTGAGCTGCATTCGTCAGAATCGAAGATTCCCGACCGAAACGGTGGCTATGCCGGAGGCAAGTCCCTCCAGCAGCTGACAGTGGCCATAGACCCCGGGCACGGCGGCCGTGATCCCGGCGCCGCCAGTTGTCCGGAGTCCGCTGAGCCGGATTCAAAAAAGGGAAAGGGGCGCACCGGGGTATCCGGGAAGGCGGCTTCGGTACTGGCGGAAAAGGATCTGAACCTGACGGTGTCAAGGCATCTGGCCGGCATCCTGGAAGCGGCTGGCTGCCGGGTGGTGCTCACTCGCAGTGAAGATGTGGAGGTACCGCTGTACGACAGGCCGGTCATCGCCAACATGGCTGGAGCGGATCTCTTTCTGAGCATTCATCACAACGCCAACGGCAGTCCTTGCGCCCAGGGAGCCTCGGGCTATTATTTTTGCCGCCAGGGTTACTACTCCGAGACAGGAAGGATGATCGCGGGCCATATCGTGGCCAGCCTGGCCAAGGACTTAAAAATCCCCGATATCCCCGTGCTGGGACGCAATTACGCGGTCCTTCGGGAAACGGAGATGCCCGCCGTCATGATCGAACCGTTTTTTTTAACATCCGGTGACCTGAAAAAAATGGGGGATATTGGGGATTTGGCCAAGCGCGAGGCAGAGGCGCTCTTCAAGGGGTTGAAGGAATATTTTGCCATCAGGTAAATCAAGGACAAAAAAATGTCGCAAATTGCATCAATTTTTCAAAAAAACTTCCATGAGGTTTGACTTAAAAAAACCGTCCTGCTAGTGTTGCCAAGGTTTTTTTAGAGAAGCCAACTTCAAGATGCCAGCACGGGTCCCAAAGGAGGCGAAGGAAATCAGAGATAAGCCAAACTCAATATCAGATACAATCAGCAATTCCTCACCCAAAGTATCCCCAAGCTCCGTATCCAAACGACTTTTCTTACTCAAAATCAGTATCCCCGCAGTATGCCTGGTAGCCCTTACTTTTTTTGCTGCCTTTGCAAGCGCCGAGCCGGCTGCTGAGATTAGCGCAAGGCAAAGCCAGGCCGAGACGGTAAGGAACGAGATCAACAATCTCAACATAGAGATGCAGATAAATGTTGAGAAGTACAACCAGGCCAGTACCGAGCTCGATGAGATATTGCAAAGAATTGAGAAGAACGAGGCGCTGCTCGAGGAAACTCTGGCAAACCTCGAAGCCAGCCAGGAAAGGCTGGAAAAGAGAGTTGTCAGCATATACCGCAATGGCACTGTAGAGGTGCTGGATGTTCTGATGGCTACCAACGACATCAAGGAGTTTATGAGCAGCTTCGATCTCCTGGCCAAGATAGGAGAACAGGACCATAGCGATCTGGAGCAGGTCAAGCTGTTCAAGGCTCAGGTCGAGGAAACTCAAGCGCAGCTGGCTGAGGATCAAGCGACCCAGGCAGCTCTGGTTGACGAGCTTGAATCCAAAAAAAGCCAGATCGAGGCCGGCATCGCCGAGAGAGAACGGATGATGACGGGCATCGAGGAAGAAATCGCGGCTCTGGAAGAAGAACAAAGGACTCGGGACCTGGCTGCCGCCCAGGCCAGGCTGGCGGCTGAATCTGTCAGTTACTCGGGTGGCGGTTCCTCAGGCGGATCCAGCGGTGGTTACGCTCCCGCGCCAGCATTTTCCGGCGGGGGCGACGTGGTCAGCATTGCGATGCAGTATCTGGGTGTGCCGTATGTCTGGGGCGGTGCATCACCAAGCGGTTTCGACTGTTCGGGGCTGACGCAATATGTTTACAGGCAAGCGGGCATATCACTCCCCAGGACAGCAGCCGCGCAGCAAGGGGCCGGAACTCCGATCGGATACGGGCAACTGGCGCCAGGGGACCTGGTTTTCTTTGGATCGCCAGCTTATCACGTGGGCATATATATTGGTGGGGGCAGCATGATTCATGCTCCGTATCCGGGCACGGTAGTGTCGATTGCGCCGCTGATGGGCGGTTTCTCGGGCGGAGTCCGGGTCTAGTCCGTTTAGATAAACCGGTTACAAGAGCCCGGCTGACGCCGGGCTCTTTTCGTGGGTGATGAGCGGAACGGAAACCCGGGAACGCGATTATCAATGTAATTCCGCCAATTGCCCTCGCCATGCTTTCAGGGAAATGAGTGTGGCGGAACCGGATTTCATGTTAAAGTACCCGGCATGGATAATGACCAAGAGCCTATCCGCGTGCGTTTTGCACCAAGTCCAACGGGTCATCTACACGTGGGCGGAGCCCGCACGGCTCTTTATAACTGGCTGCTGGCGCGGAAGAGCGGTGGAATATTCATACTCCGCATTGAGGATACCGATATTTCACGGTCCACTGAGGATAACATCCGCCAGATCATGGAAAGCATGCTCTGGCTGGGGCTGGACTGGGACGAAGGGCCGGACAGGGAGGGCAAGCACGGCCCATACCGTCAGATGCAGAGGCTGGAAATATACCGGCGGGCGGCGGACGAGCTCCTCGGAAGCGACAAGGCCTACCGCTGTTTCTGCTCAAAGGAGGAGATAGCGGCAGAACGGGAAGAGGCCAGGCGCGCTAGCCGGGCATACGTATATAGCGGCCGCTGCGCCAATTTGAAACCGGAGGAATCCGCCGCGTGCGAAGCGGATGGCCGCGGTTTCGTGATCAGGCTCAGGGCGCCATCGGGCGGGACCACCGTTGTCAACGACCTGATCCGTGGTGAGGTAAGCTTCGATAACGCGCTCATCGGCGATATAATCCTGGTTCGCGCCAGCGGCATTCCCACTTACAACTTCGCGGTTGCCGTCGACGACTCTCAAATGGGGATAACCCACGTCATCCGCGGCGACGACCACTTGCCCAACACACCTAAACAGCTCATGGTGCTGGAAGCGATGGTCAAGCCGGCGCCGGCTTATGCTCATCTGCCCCTCATACTCGGACCGGACAGGACGCCGCTTTCCAAGCGGCACGGAGCTTCTTCCGTGGAGGAGTTCCGGGTCCGGGGATACATTCCTGAGGCGTTATGCAACTATCTGGCACTGCTTGGATGGAGCTACGACGCTGAAACCACTATCTTCACAACCGGCGAGCTGGTCGAAAAATTTTCTCTCGGGCGGGTTGGCGCCACGGCGGCGGTGTTCGACAACGACAAGCTGCTCTGGATGAATGGATATCACATCCGCAACCTTGAACCGGAAAAACTGAGCCTCCGCCTGGAGGAATACATCGCGACGACCAGGCTTTCCGGACTGCCTGGAACAGGCGGCAGACCCGGCATCGAAGAATTGATACCGCTGGCTCAGGAGAAGATGAAAACGCTGGCCGATTTCGTGGAGCTCACAGACTTTTTCTTTCTGCCTCCGACTTATGAGGATAAGGCGCTGGCAAAGCTCAGGAAAGATGAGCTGGCGCCGGAGATCCTGATCCGGGCTGCCGGGATACTCTCCGGCATAGAGCCGTACGACGCCGAAACTATCGAGGAGGCCCTGCGCCGGGCAGCCGATGAGATGGATATCAGGCTGGGCAAATTGCTGCAGCCCGTCCGCATAGCGGTCAGCGGCAAGCTGGTTACTCCCGGGATGTTTGAAACGCTGGCGGTACTGGGAAAGGAAAAAGGCATAGATAGAATCAACGCCGCCATTAAAATGGCCCGCAACGATTGACACGGGTCCGCCCGTGACGGCGTGCCCGCTAAAAACTCAAGGAGGTGAGCCGCATGGGTGCGGTTAAGATGGCCGAGGGCATCTGGTGGGTCGGCGCAATTGACTGGGAGCTACGCGGTTTTCATGGACTCGCCACTCCGGAGGGAAGCACCTATAACTCCTACCTTGTTGTTGGCGACAAAGTGGCGCTTATAGACGCAGTCAAGACGGACGCAGGCGCCACCCTGCTGAGGAATGTCTCTGAAATAGTCGACCCGGCACGCATCGATTACGTTATCTCAAATCACTCCGAGCCCGATCATAGCGGCGCTCTGGCGCAGGTGCTGGAGGCGGCGCCCGACGCCAGGCTGCTTGCCAGCAAGGAAGGTGTCAAGAGGCTTGGCGACATGTTTCCCAGCCAATGGGAGATCGAGGCGGTTGGAGACGGTGACCGTATCTCGCTGGGAAATCTGAGCCTTCATTTCATCAACACGCCACTGTTGCACTGGCCGGAAACAATGATGACCTGGTGCCCGGAGCGCGGCGTGCTGTTTTCATGCGATCCCTATGGCGCGCACATAGCCACCACGGAAAGATTCGCCGACGAGGTGGGCATCGATTACGTGCTGGCGTACACCCGCACCTATTTCGCCTACCTGATTGCCGCCTATCGCTCGGCCATGAAGAAAGCCGCCAGCAAGACCGCGAGCCTGGACATCAAGATGATCGCCCCCTCGCACGGCCCCATCTGGCGTGATGGTCTTAAGCTGCTGTTGGAAGAGTATCGCCGCTGGATCGAGCTCGAGCTGGAAGACAGGGCCACCATAATCTATGGCAGCATGTGGGGAGGCACCCGGAAGATGGCCGAGGCTATCGCGGAAGGGCTCAAGGACGGCGGGCTGGATGTCCGGGCCTTTAACGTGGAGCTCGCCGATCCCAGCGACGTCATAGCCGAGTCTTTTCTGAGCCGGGTGGTGCTAATCGGCTCTCCCACCTTCGAAAGCGGCGTTTACCCCCCCGTGGAAGCATTTATTCCGTGGCTCAGAATACCCCGGGACAAGAGCAGGCAGGTGGCCGTCTTCGGTTCTTTCGGCTGGAGTGGCGGCGCGGCGCGCAGGCTTCAGGACATTCTGCGGTCTGAAGGCTACCGGGTAAACGACGAGCCGCTGACCATCAGGTTCTTTCCGGATGCGGACGCTGTCGGGCATTGCCGGGAATACGGGCGTAGGATCGCTGAGTGGTCCCAGGGGGAGCGTGGCGAAGAGGCGAAGACCGCGGCGGAGTAGCCTGATCATGCGGCTGAGTCCGGCGACGAAAATCGACGATCTGCTGAACCGGTATCCGTTCCTCCTCGACTTTTTTCTGAAACAGTCTCCCAAATTCAGGCTCCTGGAAAATCCCCTGGCCAGAAAAACGGTCGGCAAGGTGGCCACTCTGGCCCAGGTAGCCGCTATCGGCAGGCTAGACTCCCGCAGGCTTATGGAAGGTGTCGCGAAAGAGATTCGGGACAACACCGGCGAGGAGGCTCATATAGTCCTGGAAGGCGCCGGTGAAGAGGGGCCGCCGGCCGGGGAGCCGGGGCCATCCACGGAAGCGGCAATGCGGGACGACGAGCGGCAGGCCCGCCAGGATGTCCTCAAAGGAATAATAAAGGATCTTCACCGGGGCGAGGACATGGCCGTCCTGAAGCAGAGGTTTCGCGACCTGGTCAAGGATGTGGACCCCTCTGAGATCGCCATGATGGAGCAGGCGCTCATTGACGACGGCATGCCGGAGTCAGAAATCAAGCGTTTGTGCGATGTCCACGTGGAGGTTTTTAAGGAATCATTGGGGAAGCAGGAGGTTGTCCGGGCGCCCCTCGGGCATCCGGTGCATACTTTTATGCTGGAGAACCGCCGCGCTGAGGAGATCATGCGGGAGATCGACCTGATTCTCGACAAGCTTCGCGACGCCGAAGATGAGGAACTCCTGGAGCGGCACCGAAAAGACCTGCTGGATCATGTCGAGCGCATGTCCAGGATCGACCTCCACTATCTGAGGAAAGAGAATCAGCTCTTTCCGCTTCTGGAAGAGCATGAAATCAAAGGTCCATCCCAGGTTATGTGGGCCATCCATGATGAC
Organism: Thermoleophilia bacterium; assembly: GCA_014859345.1. GTDB lineage: Bacteria > Actinomycetota > Thermoleophilia > BMS3ABIN01 > BMS3ABIN01 > Kmv30. Next base: position 857 of record JACUUL010000049.1, on the reverse strand, counting down.
ATCAGGAGCACCCTGAAAACAGCCGGGGCCGAACTGGAAGCCTTTCGGGCACGCGAGGCGTTGACGACTATCCAGTACGCGATGAAGTCGATCGCTGACATGATTTACAAGGAAGAAAACATACTATTCCCTATGGCGATGGAGACGCTTTCAGACGCTGAATGGCAGAAGGTGGCCCGGGGTGAAGAAGAAGTCGGCTATGCCTGGATCCAGCCGGAGGGGAAGTGGGCCCCCGAGGAGAGCCCCGCTGTTCCGGCAGCGTCGGCCGCGGGCGCCGTCACCCTCAACCTGGATACCGGACAGCTAAGCCCCGATCAGGTAAACCTTGTACTGCAGCATCTTCCGGTGGAGCTGTCGTTTGTCGATGAGAACGACGAGGTGCGATATTATTCGCACGTGCAGGACAAGATCTTCCCCCGAAGCCCCGGCGTCATCGGCCGCAAGGTTCAGAATTGTCATCCTGCCAAGAGCCTGCACCTGGTTCAGAGGATCCTGGATGAGTTCCGGGCGGGCACCAGGAACACAGCGGATTTCTGGATAGAATCAGGCGGGCGATTCATCTACATAATCTATTACGCGGTTCGCGACGGCGCCGGCGATTACCGCGGGACGCTCGAGGTTGTTCAGGATGCCACCGAAATTCGCGGCCTCACGGGTGAGAAGCGCCTGCTGGACTGGGAATGAGAAGCCTGATTGGTTCTTTGCAGCCCGGTTTTGCATGTGATATCCCGAAAAATGCTTGATCTGCTTTTACACGAGAAATCCTTTTTCGCGAGGCACGGGTTAAATCCCGGATTACTGGAAAGATTGGTAGCGCATAGGGGATTCGAACCCCTGCTACCGGCGTGAGAGGCCGG
>JACUUL010000008.1 GCA_014859345.1 Thermoleophilia bacterium | reverse complement strand
CGGACTCGCCCGGCCTTGAGCGTTAGCCGGTCATCGAGCCGGGAATCCCGGAATCTAGGCCAGATACGAGAGGCCTTTACGCGTCTTCCACAGAAAATACCTCTCCAGCAGCCTCTTGACCACATTAGCGAGCGGATTGGGCAGCATGAGGGCGAAACGGCGCGGCTTGAGCAGGCTGCTGCTTATGATCACCACTTCCTTACGGCCCGCGTCCATGACGCAGAGACCGGGAATCTTGCCCCATGGCTTGGCCTTGAGGCCTGAATCGGGTACGCCCCTGATTAGCCTGGCTATGTTATGTGCTGCGATTCTGGCGCTCTCCTCGGATGGAAAGCCGGTCTTGGGCACCCCCAGCGGCACTGGAGTCTCAAACGGCGGCGGCACCGCCACAGCCAGTCCCGCGGCGAAGATGTTGGGATATTTCTGGTGCCGGTACGTGTCGTCGACCGGGATGAAGCCCTTTTCGTCACCCAGGCCGCCTGATTCCCTGACATACCGGGCGCCGTTGAACGGCGGGATTATCATGGCGTACTTGTAGGGCAACCGCTTGCCCCCCTTCTTGAGAACGATCTCGTTACCGGTGATCTCCTCGACTTCAGAGTTGAGTACGTATTTGATGTTGAACGCCTTCATGAAACCCTTGAGCATCTGCTCCCCGCCGGTCATGCCGTCGATGCCGAAGTGGCCCAGAAACGGTTCCGGTGTGATCCAGGTGATATCGACCCTGTCACGAACCCCTGCCTTGCGGGCGGCGTACTCCAGGTTGAAGAGAAACTCGTAGCCGGCGCCCATGCAGCTGGCGCCCTGGGTAGCTCCTATCACCACCGGACCCGGATCCTTGATGAGCTTCTCCCAGCCGTCTCTTGCGTGCTCGGCGTGGCCGGGGGTGCAAACCGAGTAGGTATTCCGGTCCGGTCCCAGGCCCTCCACAAGATCGAAGCGGGTGGTGACCCCTGAGGCTACCAGCAGGTAGTCATAATTGTATTCTCCGTCGCTGGTGATAACCCGGTTTGCCTCAGGGTCCACCCTGTTCACCTCGGCCTGGATGAAAGTGACGCCGTGTTTGTCCAGTACCGGCTTTATGGGCATGCTGATGTCGCTGATCTGACGCCAGCCGAAAGGCACCCAGATCAGGGAGGGGATATAAACAAATTGATCTGTTCTGGAGATGAGTATGACCTCATGGCCATCGCCGAGCTTGCGTTTGGCCTCCAGCGCGCCGGTTAGACCGGCAAAACTTCCGCCTATGACTACTGTAGTTGACATAACATCTTGCCCCCTGCGAGGCTTCTCCTTTCATTTACCGGGGGTAGCGCATCGCGGGATCAATCCTGATTCGATACATACCCCATGGGGTATTAAACAACTGCCATTTAGACTTCAGGGAGTGTGAAAAGATTCACTGGACGGGATCGTCAAGAGCGCCTTTCCCGTTCGAAGGGGGAAGCGAAAAAAAGCGCCCGGGGTCAGGCGTTCAAGTTGGTGGGTTCAGCGGGAGTGCGGTCCCAGAGCATCATGACCCGCTCCGCGACGTCTTCGCCTGAGACGCATTCATGCTGGCCGGTTGGTGATTCCAGACAAGGACCGGTAAGCACAAAGTTGGCTACGGTCTTGCAGTACTTGCAAAGATAGCAATCCATGATGCCTCCCCCGATTCCTACGATTTGTATTTATATCACATCGCCAGAAGTTTTTAAACATCAATTTTGTTATTCCTGCTTTTTGTAACTATATATTTATGTCACTTTATCAACATACTCATGATGCCGGCCGGTGTCCGCGCGCCAACCTGTCCGCCCGCTGAATCAGACGCGGAATACGGCCGGCACCATGCATTATGACAACCGCAAGAGCGGCCTGGGGAAGAGGGAGCCCAGCGCTGGTGATATAAAGGGGACGTTTCGACGCACGGCGAAAAACCCGGACAGCCTCCGCGCCCGGGTACCTGCTCTTGGCCACCCCGACAACCGGAACCTCCCTGTTTTGCGCCTCCCACAGGCGGGCGCCCATGCCGCGGCGTTGCCCGGATACAGGACGAGCAGAAACGGGCGAAGCTGCCGCCGATTCGGGATCGCGCGCCATGACGGCGGATACCTGATTGCCCTGCGGTCCCAGCCACACGTATCCATCGACCATCAGAACGCCGGGCCTTTCCTTGACTGACTCGATCAGAGCCAGCAGTCCGGGAAGCTCCCTCTGGTAGAATAGTCCGGGCCTGTATGGAGCGGCCGCACCGATTTCCAGCACATATTCATCGACCGGTTCCGGATCTTCCCAGCGGCAGAAAGCTACTCCTGCCACCCGTCCGGAGCCATCAGCGCGGTAATGGCAGTCAAGAGCCAGGAGCATGTGGCATCGTCCGTTCCCCGCTGCTTTCGGGCCGCCGGCTCTGCCGGCGGCCACGCTGGAGACTGACACGCTTATGGGCGCGGCCAGGTCTTGCCCCGGCCGGTGCTGGCGTTACGCCGCCATCGGCTTGGCCTCGCTGTGCCAATCCATTATGGAGTGTGGCGGCGGGGCGGTCTCGCGGCGGATGAAGTCGATGCCGTTGAACCGAAGCATCTCCTCTCGAATCCAGACGTCAAAGGGATGGTTCGACCGGGCAAAGCGCGCGATGGCGCCGGCCGGGTCGTCGCCCTCGACATACAGGATGACCCTTTCGCCCTTCCTGGTAGGCTGCACATACAGCTTTTCCAGGCTAAATCCGTGCCGGGAAAGATAATCCAGATATTCTTCGCGGCGCGGACCCGAGCGAACCTCCAGCATGGCCAGCCATTCTTCCTTCATGCCTGGCAGAAGTGGAAAGACCGCAGCTACGGAGCTTGATGGGCCTCGCGGCTCAAGCCGCGGCGATTCATAGGCCAGCTCGGTGCCGGAGACAGTCCGGTAGTCACATAGGTCTATGCCGGTCAGCTCGAAGATCTTCTCGCGAAACCACAGGTCATAAACATGGTCGGATTCCCCGATCATGGCGAGACTTTTGGCGATATCGTTGCTTTCCAGGTAGAAAATCATCACATCGCCCTCGTTGGTGTTCTCGATCCAGACCTTCTCGGCCGTGATTCCCAGCCGTCGCCGGGATTCGTCATGCTCGGCCCGCCTGGGGCCCATGGCCTCCTCGGCGAACTTGAGACATTCCGGTGTCATCCCCGGCTCGATATAAAACATTAGCGCGGTGGATTCCATTTTGATCATCTCCTTGAAGCCATCGTCATTTGCTATCCATGCTCCAGGATGTCCCGCTGCCTGGCCTGCTCCTCATCGGCCTGAATCCTGGCACCCTCGGAAAGAGCATCCGTGCCTTCCTCTTCCTCATAGCCCTCGGGCTCGAGTTCTTTGAAATCTCGCAACTGCCGCTCCAGCTTTTTGATCCGGCCATGAGCCTGCCACCCCCAGTATGCGAATCCAATCAGAACCATCAGCATCGCAACGGCAAAAATTACCTGGGCAAGATCCAGGCCGGGATATCCGCTTTGCATTTCCCTCATCTCCTTTATCAGACCAGCGGACGGTCTTCTTTTGTTTCTTTACTGCTTTGGTTCTTAGTGCCCTTAGTTTTTTAATACCCCCTTGGAAGGCGGTTAATCTTGATTATCACGCCCACTACCTTTGAAGTTAACCGGCTGGATAAGACGCAAAATGCGGGTTCGTGGATGAACAAAAGCGGGGTTGGGCCGGCGAAGACTGTTTTTTGCCGGGAATGCAGGGCTAGGAGGATGCCCCGCACTGGTTTCCTAGGAGAACAAGTCGGGCTTCAGGCTGCCCACGAGGATGGACGCGACGTCTTCGTGACGGGGACAGGGGGCCCGGACGGGTAATATGCCACCGCGGGGTTCATCCTCGATCACGCCCAGGGCGAGATCCGTGTTCAAGCCATCCCGCAGTGAAACCAGATAGCCACGCATACGGTCTGGCGGACGGGGGCCGCCTCGGGAGAAACGCAGACCGGTGCGCTCCAGTGGGATTTCCAGCACGGCTGAGCCGTAGAAGTATGCGCGGAATCGCCGATTTCGAAACCGGGCGCGGGCGGCCGTAGTGACTGTAACAGCGCCCGGCAGAGGTGACGACGCGATGACCCGCGGCCGCTTCTGGAACCGGAACGGATCCACGATATGCGCGGTCTCGGCCTCTCTCTCCAAAGCGACGAGCAGGTCCGGTTTGAGCAGGTCGATCTTGATCTGTTTGAGCGCCCTCCCGGGTGCGCCCGAAACGAGCCCGGTGGTATCCAGTAACACCGTATCGCAGGCGGCCAGGGCCTGGGCGGCCATCAGGCCGGCGCCGGCCACAACAGGCAGGAGATTGCCGGTGGGAGAGATGGCGCCAGTGAAATAGAAGGATTCGGCCGGGATTTTCTCCAATCCCTGAGAGCCGCGGCTGCCGCCGGCCGGCCCTGCCTCGGATTTGGAGCCGGTGCCGGGTTCGTGTCCGCCTCCCGCATCGCCGGCCTCGTGCAGGCCGGGAGGCGATATTCTCCCCCAGGCCACGGTGGAAGGCGGACCGATGTGTGACTGGCCGATGTCGGAGTCGACGATGCCCACCGTCGCTCCCGCGGCCAGCCGGTCCGCAAGCCTGGCGATCAGCGTCGTCTTGCCAGTGCCGGCGGCGCCAATGAATATGGCCAGGCGGATCCCGGGACGCGACAGCTCAACCGCGAGCTGTTCGATTATGTCGGTCATGTGTCACGGGAACCCGGGTAAATGGCAAAAAAACCCGGAATTTTCCACCAGAGTGAAGATTTGTACATTCCATCTTTTCCCGCAAGCTTTCATTTGAAACTACAAAGTCATTCAGAAGCGGGGTCATATCCAAGGATCCCGGCGAAAGACAAAGCGCAGGGCGCCGGTGAAACCGGCGCCCTGCGCGGGATTTCGAATTTCAATTATCCAGGCTCCGAAAGCCCGGACGCATCAGACCAAACTATCTTCCACCGGCGCCGCCCCGATAATCGCCGCCACTTTGTGACTCGACCGGAGGGATTTCCATAGGAGGCCCGTAACTTTCGGGCGGCCCTGCCGGAACCTCGGGCGGCCCTGCCGGAACCTCGGGCGGCCCTGCCGGAACCGGCGGCTCCGGAACGTATCCCGCACGCGGGGTGCCGCCAACCACGTTGCCACCCAGCTGTTTAGCTGCCTCTTTTACGGCCAGGCCATGGTTTTCGATTTCCTTGCCGTTAGGAAGCGTCATGGTTCCCTTGGCATTCTTGTCCATGGCGATTTCGGAAACCGGGTTTTCGCTTTGAGCAGCGATTTCTTCGCCGTTATCATCCCCGGTTCCGTCATTGCCTGTCTCGTCGACCTGGCTATTTACTGCATCCGGGTCTTCGGCCTCCAGACCATCGAGGTGGCCGGCCGCGAGCACTGCCCCTCCAGAGGCAAGCAACAAGCCCAACGTTATTGCTATGAGTTTTATGAGTTTTAAATTGAGCATGCCTTCCCCACCTTTCCCTGATTTAAAGTCCCAAAAGAACATAATTCCCTGCAGTACACCTGCCAATAAAACGATGGGATCGGCAAAAAGGTTACTGTCCCCTGTCATTCTATTTTGAAAAAATGTGGTTCGGGCGGTAAAAAGCCAGTGCCGGCCCCAGGATTCTTTTCAGGCGGCCCGGCCAAGCAGTACCCAAATTCGCTTTTCGAGCGTTGTTTAATTTAACAGGAGAACAAATCTTTGACTTTCAAGCGCAAGCCTGAAAAGCACAAGCTAAAAAAACTGGCGCAACGTGCTCAGAAGGGCAACGCGGAAGCCTTTGGCCAGATATACGACCAGCTCCATAATCAGGTTTACGCGTACGTGCTCAGACAGGTCAGGTCAAGGACAGACGCGGAAGATATCGTTGCGGAAATATTCCTGTCGGCCTGGCGCAACATGGACAGGTTCGACTGGAAGGACGCGGGTCTGGAGCCATGGCTGTTCCGGATCGCGCGAAACAGCGTCATAGACCACTTCCGCCGCGTGGGACGGTCCCGGGAAAGCGGACTGGGTGAAGAGATCAAGGAAAGGGCCTCGGGCGAGACGGTCGAGGATGCGGCCGAAACCGCCTGGAGGCAGAGGGAACTGCTGGCGGCGATAGATCGCCTGTCGGATGAGCAGCGCCAGGTGGTGCTGTTGAGACTGGTTGCCAACCTGAGCAGCAGGCAGATCGGAGAAGTATTGGAAAAGAGCGAAGGGGCTGTAAAAGCGCTGCAGTACCGGGCTCTGACGAACCTGAGAGATATCCTGGAGCATGAGAATGATGAGAAATACGAGAAAGAAAAATAGGGCAATGGTGTCTTCCTCGGAAGAGATACAGTCACAGGTGCTGGACAGTTGCCTTACCCGGGAGATCCTCGGGCAGGAAGGCATGGCGTCCCGTGAAACCGGCTTACCGGATGACCCTGAACTGAGAGGGCTTCTCGACCTGGCGCGCGACTGCCGCCGGACTCTTGCGGTTGCCCTGCCGCCGGAGGCGGCGGCTGCTGGCCGCGAAGACATTCTTAAGCGGGCAAGAAACTTCACGGGCAGCCGGAAACGAAGCGGCGGCCTCTTTTCGGGAAAGCTCTTGCGCGGCCGGATCCTGCGGCCGTTGGGCATTGCGGCTATCCTGGTCGTGCTGCTTGCCGGCGCGGCATTAGCATCATCCACCGCCGGTCCGGACAGCTTTCTCTATCCACTCAAGCAGATGCTTGAGAAAGCCAGATACTTTTCCGCGATGGACGACCGAAGCAAAGCCAGAGTCGAAGTGAGCCACGCCAACGTCCGTCTGGATGAGCTCCTCGAGATGGTTGATGCCGGCAAACCCGAATATGTCTCACAGCTGCTGGCCGATTTTGACGGACGTATCGGCTCCGCGCAGACCCTGGCGGAGAGGGCGGCTGCCCAGGGCAGTCCTGTCGAGGAAATCCTGGCGCTCATAGATTCAGCCCAGGCGCGGCGTCTGACCGTGTTGAACGAAATAATAGATAAGCTTCCGGCCGAAATTCGCGATGCCATCGCCAGGCAGGAAGATGGCGTCATGCCGGGACCGGTCCCAGAAGCCCCCGCATCTCAGGCGCCTGAAAACAGCATCCCCGCCGGAGCCGGCAACATTGGCGCGCCCGCGCCGGTCGCCCCTCCGGCTGCGGTTCCGGACGCCCCCCGAGCGCCAACGCCCGGCGCCAGCCAAGCAAGTCCGCCTGCAGGCCAAAGTCCGCCGGCTGGCCCGCCCGGACAGGCAGGCGATCCCGGAAATGCTCAACCGCAGGCCCTGCCGTCATCTCCGGATAAGCCACGGCAACACAGCTCCGGGCCGGCGGAGCCGCCAGTTAACGGAGTACCAGCGAATTAGCGCTTGCGGCAGCAGCCGCCCGGGTTGACTTCGACAGCATAACAATCTGGAAACGATTGCAAGCCGTTTCACCCCGCTGCCTTTAGACCCGCGCTGTCTCCATCCACTGGGGATGCCAGTAAGTGCCGTCGTAGTCGTGGGTGGTCTTGTACCCCTCGTATTTTCCTTCCCCGGCGAAGGGCGCCGTGCGCTGGAGCAGTTCCTCAATGCCGGCGCCCGGGAGCGGTGAAAAACCGGCGGCCGCCTCCAGCGCCTGATCCACATCCTCCAGCGATTCCATCCCGTTGATGACAACATCCACCGGCAGGCTCATGACATATCTGAGGGCGTCGACGGCGCTAACCGCGCCGGTCTGGAGGAGTTCTCCGCCGGCCAGCGGCTTCATGGCCAGAACGCCTATACCCCGCTCGTTAAGCACAGGCAGCACCTTTTTTTCGAAGCTGTTGTAATGCGCGTCGAGCAGGTTGAGCGGCAACTGCACAGTGTCCCAGGCAAAGTCCTGGGCGAGCATCCTCAAATGTATATCCGGATCCTTGTGGCCGGTAAAGCCGATAAAACGGATTTTTCCTTTTTCACGCGCCTCAACAAGCGCCTCCATGGCGCCACCGGGAGCGAAAGCCCGCCGGGGGTCGTCCCGGCGGATGACTTCATGCAGCTGCATCAGGTCCACGTAATCGACCTGCAGGCGGTGGAGGCTCTGATCGATCTGTTTCGCCGCCACCGCGCGGGTGCGGCCGTCGATCTTGGTCATTAGGAACACCCGGTCCCGGAAGCCGCCCTTGAGAGCGTCCCCCATCCATTCCTCACTGCGTCCCTGGCTGTAGTCCCAGCAGTTGTCCATAAACGTGATGCCCCTGTCGATGCCGGCCCGCACCAGCTTAATCGCATGAGAACGGGCGTCGGCGCGGGAGATGTGGGCGCCGCCCATGCCGATTATGGAGACTTCTTCCCCGGTGCTGCCCAGAGTTCTTCTGGGGATCTCCGCCGTCATTTGCCAACCCCCTCGGCTTGCCTGCGGTAAAGGATTACTTCCTAGGCTACCCCTTGCGGAACTTGTAAAACTCTGTGTCGTGGATTGCTTGCGGAGTTCATAATCCTATGACAGTAGGTGCGAATAAAACGCCCGGAAGGCCAAAGAGGATGATTGCAAAATTACCAGCCATATATGACAATCACATATCACTAATAATTATCAAAGTATTCTTTTTGACATGTACTTTATCGTGAGCTGAAACAGTGAGACTGCATCCCTTAAAGTTTCTTCTTTTCCTGATTCTGATACCGCTGCTCGCGGGGATTTCCCTCTCCTGCGGCGGCGACGGATCCGGTCAGGCACAGCGGGACTTCGAGCAGCAGCTTGGCGACCGGATCGACACAGCAATTGGAGAAATCGACACGGCGAAAAACGCATCCGTCCGTATTCTTGAGCTGGCCGCTTCCATCCAGCCGAGAGGTATCTCGAGCGGTATCTTGATCGGGCTGCCCGAGACTGATCCTGCGGCGATAGACGACTTTTTGTCTGAACTGGGTCGGGCCGGGGACCGGCTGAAAGAGCAGGCCGATCTCCCGCTCCCTGATACTCCCGGCGATTGCGACCTGTGCTCCGGCCAGAAAAAAGAATTTGAGCAGGGCATTTCAAGAGCGCTGGCAGAAATCGAGGACATCAGGCAGTCGATTGTCATGGGCCGCCAGGTTCTGGCAATCCGCGAAGAGCAGATCCAGAAGCTTGACGATCAGGTTCCAAAGATCGGCGAGGAAGTCATGCTGAGTGAATTACAGGAAGCAAACCGGATCCAGGCACAGGTCTATGGCGAAACCATCAGCCAATGGCAAACCCTGGCCGGGCAATGGCAGGCTTTAAACGTTGACTCTTCCCTTGAGGAGGAATTGCAGAAGGTTGTTCTTGTCGATCAAAAACTGCTCGAGCTATCACAACAGCTGGCTCTACCAGAAGTATCCCTGAATTTGACGGTTGAACGGGAGCGATTCAATTCCCAGTTCAAAGCCGAGCTTGAAGAGGAAAATGCCGTCTCCAGCCTGTACCGGGCAACGGTGAAACGGGTGAACCCGCGATCATTTGAAGTCATCAAGGAAGAACTGCGCGAACTCCTGGACGGCGTCCGCGAAGGCTCGTGAGCCGAATCCCTCTCGCGCCCTGCAGACAGGATCTGTCAGTGATGTCGGAAGCGCGCGGCGGGCCGAGAGATGAGCGGCCCGTTACGGGCCGCTCATGGTGACATTTTTCACGATATGACACGACGCGCGGCACTACGCGCCGGCGCTTTTTAGAAGGTGGAGATCTTCCAATCGCCGTTCTTCTTTACCAGTTTGAGGGTATCTGTCTGGGTCACTTCTTCATCATCCTCCTTGACAGTTACCTCAGCCGCGACCTCAGCCTCGTCGCCATCTATTTCTTCAGAGATAATCTGATAATCCACGACATCACCCAGGCCCGATTCTGCTTCGCAGGACTGGATCAGGTCATCCCTGTCCAGGGGAAGCCCCTGTTCGGCCGCGCCTTCCAGATCGATGAGGTCGACCATCTTTTCGCAATCCTTGTCCTCCGCCGCCTTCAGGAATTCCTCCACCGCCGCCGACGGGCTGTCGTTGCCACAGCCCAAAGCAGCCACTGACATAACCGCGACAACAGCAACGACCACAATCCCAATCAGCACTCGCCTGTACATTTTTCCCCTTTCTTCAGGTTGACATCAAATAGACCAAACCCGGCCAAACCTTATCACTCAAGATTGAAGCTTGCTAATTACAGGCTTCACGATTCCTTTTTCCCCTGTCTTTTTTTGCTAATGGAAAAACTGCATAATTCAGGCAGCGTTTTGCCCATATGGTATCCTTCAGAATCATTCCCGCTTTTTGTGATAAAAATTCACCATGAATGGCCTGATTGCCACAATCTGGTTGACTCTGACATATCCCCTGCGTGTTTTCATCATTGCGTTTACCCGTCCCTGGCCGGTATGGCTCGGCGGTCTGTTGCTGGGCATGCTGAGTGTTGCGACCTTCGCCTGGGCGAGACCCTGGGGGATAGTCGCCGGACCCAGGGAATGGGCGGATTGGTTGCTTTACCTTTCGGGGGTCTACAGCTCCTCGCCTGAACTGAATCCGCTGCTGAGCAGCAGCTCTGTTCTCACTCTGGGGCTTATAGCCGGCGCTTTCGCCTCAGCGCTGCTTTCACGGCAGTTCGAGATCAAGGTGCCGCCACCATTTGAGCTCCTGCGCTCCGCCGTGGGTGGCGTGCTCATGGGCGCCGGGGCGGCTTTGGCAGCCGGATGCAACGTGGGAGGTTTTTTCAGCGCCACCAGCGCCCTGTCCGGAGGAGGCCTGGCCATGATGGCGGGGCTCATCGCAGGCGTCTTTCTGGAGGTCCGCTATTACTACTGGGAACTCGAGCACCTGCGATTCAAGCGCGGCGAGCGCAGGCCGCGGCGGGCCAAACCTGATCGCGGCCCGAGGCTGGCGGCCGCGATGGGCCGCCTGGATTTCAAGCGCGCGCAGCCTTTTTTGGGGGCGGCAGCTCTGCTCGGGCTGGTTGTGATGTCCGCTGTTTACATGCTACTGGGCGTGGACGCGGTGACCGGCTACAGTTATTTGCTGACCGGCGGCCTGCTGCTGGCAGCGGTGGCTTTCGGTATCGTGCTGCACCGCAGCCGGTTTGCTTTTTTGCAGGCTTTTCGAGAACCTTTCATCTCCGGCCGCGCCGGCCAGGTCCGGGGCATGACGATTGCCGTTATCGTCAGCGTCCTGGGTTTTGCCGCCATCAAGGCGGGCGGCCTGCGGCCGGAGCCGGAATATGTGGCGTCTACCTTCTGGGCCGGAAGCCTCGTGGGCGGAATGATCTTCGGCTTCGGCATGCCTTTCGCCGGAGGATGCGGCAGCGGCTGTTGCTGGCGCACTGCCGAGGGAAGCCTCAAGGTGGCCGTCGCGCTCTTCTTTCTGGCCGCCTCCAATTCACTTTTTCAGGCGGCCATCAATGCGTCCGGGACTGTCAGATCGGCAATGGGCATCCCGCTTTTTCTGCCGGATTACATTTCCTACAAGTGGTCAGTGGGAGTCATTGTGGCGCTGATGGGCCTTTACGCGGCAGTGATGACCTGGAACGAAAAAACCGGGAGACTGCTGTGACCGGAGCCTGGAGACGCACGAACCGGTGGCCGGCAGCAGGCGCGGGAATCAAGCTCATAAAGACCGGTTGAGTTACCCGCAGGCACTCCACAATCCGCGGCCGTCTTCCCTGGCTGCGGCTTCAGCTTCCTTAAACTCCGTCTGATACCTGTACGCGGTCCGGAAAGTGAACTCTCGGGCAAACCCCTCCTCAACAAGAAGCCTGTTGATGTCCACGCCATCAAGGAAGACATATCGCAGCAGGCGGCCGTATCTATCCCTGTCGCCCTGCGACGGATCGGCTTCCAGGCGAACGGTCTTGCCTTCCACAAGGCCAGCCAGCCGCGCGGCGGCCTCCGGGCCATAGCATTCGGCGGGTTCACCAGGGAGGGTCTCGGGCGTGTCAATGCCGATAAGACGAACGCTTTGCGGGCGGCCGCCAACAATAGCTCTCAATGTATCGCCGTCCACCACCTCGATCACGGGGGCGTATTCGTAAGCCCCGGTGCCGGATTTTATCGCCGGAATCTCCGTTGAGGCGTCAGGGCCAGCAAACGGATCCTCGCTGCCTTGGCTGCAGGCGCCCAGGCCCGGAACCAGAACAATGATGACAGTGGCAATCAGAAACTTTTTCATAATCGAGAGGCTGGTCTTTTATCGGGTCTTCAACCCATATTTTAGCGCGCCGGCCACGTCTGAATCCATAATTTCCGGGTAAACGGCAGCCGCGGCGCGAGATCATTCTCTCATTTTTTATAAATTGCCTGGTTTTATGAGTCAGGCGGAAATTTGCTTATTTTCCCGGCGGTTTTTGTTGAACCTTCTTTTCATGAAGTGGATGATGAATGGGCAGGCCACATATAAAGTCTCGCTCCAGGTGGCGGTCATAAAAGCCAGCATCATGGCCATCACCGAGACAACCGGCACGACCAGGTTGATCCTTAAGGCGAAATTAATGCGGGCCTCATCGATGTCAGCCCGGTCGATCAGCCTGTATTTGCCTGATGCGTAAAACCACATGGCGAAATAGACCAGGCCCAGGCCCAAGAGGTTGGCCTCGAATATCAACTCCGTTGCGAGAAAGCCGTCGTAGTTGCTCATCAGCGAGGTCGAGAAAGGAACGATGGCCACCAGCATGAACGCGAAGATATTGAGCCAGAGAAAAGGCTCGTCGGCTCTTTTTACATGATGGAATTGCCGGTGGTGGTTGATCCAGAAAATGGCCAGAAGCAGGAAGCTGAGCACGTAATTCTGGAACTTGGGCCAGTCCAGGGCCAGGGTTTCATGCAGCGCCGCGGCGGCGGTTTCCTGAGGCAGGTCAGGGATTTCCAGCCCCAGGACCAGCAGCGTCATCGCGACGGCGAAGATGCCATCGGCCAACGACTCGATACGGTTTACTTTAAGCCAGAATCTGCGGGATTCTTTCTCAGCCGGCAACGTTGGTCAGATCTGGAGATGGCGATCCCGGGCGGTGAGCAGATACTCCTCCATTTCATCCCCGGTGACGCATTCATGCTCACTGGTGGGCGATTCCTCGCAATGACCGGTCAGGGGAAAATTGGCGATGGTCTTGCAATGCGTGCAAAGATAGCAATCCATGACCCTCCTCGAGGATGTGAAGGTCTTATACCGCGTGGCTTAAATTCCAAACAACCGGACACCGGTTCCCATCGCATCAAGCTATCAAGGCATCAAGGCATCCCGCCGATCTTTGTGTGCATATTGCATTCCCCGAAACCCGGGAATTCTTACTATATTGTGATTTTTCGTTATTTCTCGTAAACTACATTACATAATAAATTTGTCAGCATTTTGCAGGATAGTCGGCACCAGAGGGTTAATGAACGCCAATTTTCAAGGAGGGGCTCCAAATCGTCAATAAAAAAGGGTCAATGATATACGCCGCCCCGGCACTATTCAAGCTTGGCAACATCCGGGACCTGACCCGTACTGCTCCAGACTGGCAATGCAGCATAGGGCCGCCCTATGGCAATGGCATTGGAAAAGGGCCGTGCGATGCACCTGGCGCGCCCTGGAACCGTTAATTTTAGCATCGGAAACGGATACTGCCCACCAAGCTGATGCCCTGGCCTGTGCCCAGGATCCCCGGCCGGCGCCCCCTGTTTCATCAATCCCGGCATTTTCCCTGTTCCGAAAAAGGCGTTAGAGAAAGGCACGGCTTTTTTCTGGAGCCGACGTGCGGAATCGAACCGCAGACCTGCTCATTACGAGTGAGCCGCTCTACCAACTGAGCTACGTCGGCCTGGATGATCGCTTCTCTTCAAAGGACGGCCTGGACTATTCCTCCTGAGTGTTTTGCCCGCGGCGGCCTTAATTATAGCGAAGGGCCGGTGACAGGGGTATCCGAAATCCGGACCACATCCGAAGCAGGACCGGCGGAGAATGCGACCCTTTGTCACGCCTCCTTTGCCGCCAGCTCGCGGTACAGGTCCAGTGTCTTGTCTGCGGCTGTATGCCAGCTGAACAGGGCGGCGCGTTCGCGGCCGCGGCGTTTCAGGCGCTGGCGCAGGCTTCCGTTTGTGATCACTTCAGTGATAGCGGCGCTCAAGGCCGCCGATCTGGGGGCGACCAGCAGGCCGCCGTCGCCTACCACCTCGGGCAGGCTGGAGGTGTTCGAGCATACCACCGGCGTGCCACAGGCCATGGCCTCAAGCGGAGGCAGTCCAAAGCCCTCATAAAGGCTCGGATAAACAAACAGGTCGGCGCTGGAGTAAAGCGCCGGCAGGTCCTTGTCGGCAATGAACCCCGGGAAGTTCACCAGGTTACCCACTCCGGCGCTTTCGGTCTCCTTCCTTACCTGCTGCCAGTCGGCTCCCTTCTCGCCGGCCAGCACCAGCTTGTAGTGCGACCGGATGCGGGCCGACAGCGCCGCGAAGGCCTTCACCAGGGCGGTTACATTCTTGTGAGCCACGAATTCTCCCAACCAAAGGATGTGAGGGCGGCCTATGCCGTACTTTGCGCACACCTCTTCGATCTCGGCTTCGCTCCTGGGAGTGAATTTTGGGCTGACGCCGTCCAGGATCACCGACACCTTGCCCAGCGCCAGGCCAAAATGAGCCAGCAGATATGACTGCGACACGGTAGAAACGGTGATTATGTGATCAGCCTTGTGGACGGCGTCGGCCAGCAGCCCTTTATAAGTCCGTCTCAGGCGGAAGCTGGGAATCGATTTGGGAAAAAGCAGCGGGATGATGTCATGGGCAGTCACCAGCAGCGGACATTCCAGTCCCGTTGGCGCCACTACATAAGGAGAATGAAATAATTCCACCCTCTCCCGGTTTACGGCCTGCCCGATTCTCGCCAGATTGCGGGAGGAAAAGACCTCCTCGTTAAGCATCGTCTTGATCAGGTTGTCGCCGGCGGGCAAATACCTGTTGGTTTCCTTGTTGGAGAAACAGACCACTTCCAACCCGGGGACCTGCGCGAACTGCTTGAGCAGATTGCGGGAATAGGTCCCCACGCCTTTCCAGTTGATCATCCGTGCGTCGAAGCCGATTCGCAAAAAACTAGCCTCCGTTTAGACCGTGACGACCCGCATTGGGGCGCGAGACGATTCGCATCGCCCAGAATGTATTCTACTTCTTCCCCGTTAAAGCCTTTACCCAAGGCACTCGACGTCTTCTACCCGGAATACTTCCAGGCAGCACCTCTTCCCTCTCGTTGAGAACCGCGATGCGGGCAAGCCAAAGCCGCCAGGGAGAAGGGCAAGGTGGCGGTTTTTTATTACTTTAGCCGGATTTCGCGTGAATGAGCTATTCATCTGTAGCCGATTGTAATAAATTTGTTTTCTCAGGATGCGGAACTTTCCGTGCCGGTCGAGGGATTAAACGCGCGCCGCCCGGGTAAAACAAAGTCCTGATGGAACCAGCCCGCACGCGCGCGGCAAGGGTCACGCAGATTCGAAAGGAGAATTTCCTATGACAGTGCCTGGCGATATCAAGAATTTTCTGGACGACCAGGGCATTAGCTATGAGGTCGTCACGCATCGGGAAGTATTCAGTTCCGACGAGGAAGCAAGAGTGACAGGCGAGACTCCCAGCCACGTGGCCAAGACCCTGGTGATCAGGACGCGCAGCGGAGACGTGCTGGCAGTGGCGCCGGCCTCGGAGCGCGTCGACATCCACAAGCTTCGCGACGTTCTAAACGACAACCACGCCCGCCTGGCGACCGAGGACGAGATGGCGCGGGATTATTCCCAGTATGAACTGGGCGCGGTGCCGCCGATCGGAGAGCTGGTCGGGAACACGGTGGTCCTGGACCGGCAACTTGAGCAGGCGGACCAGATCCTGTTTGCCGCCGGCACCCATAGCGACTCGATCAGGATGTCGGGCGAGGACTTCCTCAAGCTGGTTCGGCCGCACGTGGCTGATTTAATAGAGGAACAAGAAGGGAAGGAAGGATTTTACTAGAGCGGGACGCGGCGGCATCCAGCTTCCCTGGTCCGCTATCTGGCCCCGGCGGCGGTGGGACATAGAGGGGTGGCCGACTGATTGGCCGGGCAAAGGTTGCAGGCGTGAGGATCGAAAGCGGGCAGTGGGCCAAACACACCTTCTCTCATCTCCGCCAGCTGACCTGCCAGCATCTTTTCCAGCTCGTCAGCCTGCCGCAGACCGAAAGTTATGCGAACCTCCTCGACCGGATCTTCGAGAAATACCAGCACGACATCCACAGGCCCCGGTTTTAACCGGGACGCGGCCAGGCCGTAGGCCGCCGTCTGGTATTTATAGCCCTCCGCGATCTCAAGGGCCTTATGGCCGTCTTCGCGCTTGCCGGTCTTGTAATCAACCACCAGCGCGCCTGATTCTCTTTCTACGAACGCGTCTATCTTCCCCTTGAGGATCGTCTCATGCCGGTCTTGTCCCAGTATGGTTGAAAACGACAATTCGCGCTTAAGATTGCCCGAGCCGGCGGCAAGCTGAAGCTCCGTGAAGACCTCGGTTTTTTTAAGATTCATCATCAAGGCCAAAGATGCCTGCCTGTCCTCCGGGGCCAAGCCGATGCCCGCGGGCAGCACCCGGGAAGCGATCTCATCCAGAAATTCATCCGCGGGCGGGGCGCTTAAGGGCCAATCGATATGCTCTAGCAGGGCGTGCACCAGGGAGCCGAGATGCTGGGCGCCAAGCTGCCCCTTTTTGACACGCGGGCGACCGCTGCTACCGGCGCTGAGGAATTCACCCGCGTGCAATTCCCGCTCCAGATAATAACGGCGGGGGCAAGCGGCGTATGTATCGATTGCCGTGGGAGAGATCGCCGCGGGAACATATTGCGCCCCGGGCGACATCGAGAAGATTTCAGAGCTTACGCCCTTAAGCTCCTTGCCGGGTGCTTCGGCCGTGGCATAATCATATCTCTCCGCCAACGCCTCCGGTTCAACGCAAAGGTGCACGCCGACGTCAGTGCCGTTGATGTCTTTCAGGCATTCGATTTTTCCGAAAGACTCATCCCGCTCCCAGCAAAGCTGCAAACGGTTCCGGAGCCAATCGAGCGGCGGATCGCTTTGTTTTTGCGATGGCAACCGGTCCGCGGGAGCTTTGCCGGACAGGATCAGGTGCCTTCTGGCCCGGGTCATGGCGACGTAACCGAGCCTTTTTTCCTCACGGAGATCCGCGAGACGGCGCTCTTCCTTCAGCGTCTCATATTCAAAAGCATTGCCATCGTACACGGAGTTGGATTTAAACCTTAATCCCACACGTTCGGCGTGACGCTCAAGCAGGATGACCGGGGCCTCGCGGCCGCCGCCGCCTTTTTGACCCAGGTCCGGCAGAACGACCAAAGGGAACTCCAGCCCTTTGGCGCCATGCATGGTCAGGATGCGCACCGCCTTCACCCCTTCCTCTGCCGTGGGGGCTTCCGCTTCCTTGGCCTTTACCTTTTTCCGGCTTTCCAAAAAATTAGTGAACTCTGCAAGCTCGTTTCCCCAGGAACGCTCAAAGTCAGCGGCCATATCAAGCAGCTTCATCAGATTAGCCAGCTTCCTTTTGCCGCTTGGCCTGGCGGCGGTGGCGGCCGCATAGTCGTTGAATTCAATCACCTGCCGGCTGACATCAGCAAGAGACATCCGGCGCGACCGTGTCCTGAGCCGCTTCAGGTCCCGGGAGAACCTGTCCAGCTTCTTCTGTTCCTCCGGGAACAGCCCCTCGATCCTGGAGCCGGCCTCGCGGATGGCGGTCCAGACAGGCTGAGCCCGCCCGTTTCCATCAATCGCGGCCTGCCGGAGCCAGTAGAGCGAGTCATCGCTGAGATCCGCTATAGGAGAGCGTAAAGCGGCAAACATGGCGATATCGTCCAGGGGATTGATAATCAGCCTGAAGACGTTGACTACATCCCCGAGTTCGAGTTTTTCGAAATAGCTCCTTCCCACAGCCAGATAACTCTCGATGCCCACGCCGCTCAAGGCGTCGCGATAGGTGTCCACCCGCCTGGCCGTGCGCACAAGCAGCGCCATGTCCCCGACCTTGTACCCATTTTTTTTCCTCAGGTCATCGAGGCGTTCCGCTATGAGCCGGGCCTCGGCCTTTCTGGCCACGTCTTTCGGCACCTTTTCCAGTCCCTCCCCGGCGCATTTCCGGCGCTCGTCCACAAGGCAGATCTCCACCCTCCTGTCCTCATCGGGTCCATCGGGACCGGCGGCAGCCGTCAGTTTGTGGTAGCCGGGCCGCAGCATCTCGTCACGGTCGAAGATATGGTCCACGAAGGCCAGGATCCCGGGCTGGCTGCGGTAATTGACATCGAGCCTGATCAGATAACCGCCCTTTTCCGCCTCCCGCATCTGTTCCTGGAACAGCTCTACGACCGCATGGCGGAACCGGTAAATGGACTGATTCTCGTCGCCGACGAGGCAGAGGTTGTTTCTGGAAATCAGCCGGAGGATATCGAGCTGGAGCCCGTTGGTGTCCTGGAACTCATCAACCATGATGAGCCGGTAGCGGGAAGCGACCGAATTGCGGACACGCTCGTTTTGGAGCAGGCTCCGGGTCCTTAGAGAAAGGTCGTTGAAATCGAGGACACCCAGCCTGCGCTTGTCTGCCTCGTACTGCCGCGCAAATCTTTCCAGCAGATCCCCCATGAGCTCCAGCGTGCCCCTGGCGTGAAGGGACCGCAGCTCGACGACGACGCGGTCGCGGGCCTCTTTCAAGCGGGTGAATTCCTCGCTGATCCTCCCTAGTCCTTTAAGTTCTTGCTCCGCTATCCGCCTGAACCGCTCGGCATCATCCGGCCGGTCGAGTGCCTCCTCCAGCATGGCGGTCTGCACCAGGCTGTCAAGTTGCGTGGGGGACGGATTATCAAGGGCCTGCACGGCCGCGCGGGCCTGTTTTATGGCCTCGCGAAGCTGCTTTTCAGCGCCGGCCAGTTTGCTGTCCGGTAGCGGCAGTACCGGCTCATGCCCCTGGCTGCGAAGTATATCGAACGTCTCAGATATCGTGTTAAAAAGCGCGCCTTCGAGATTTGCGTCGTATGCCGAGATCAGATGCGTGGCTCTTTCCTTGTGCTCTTCAACGAATCCCAGAAGGCAGGTATCAAAAGCCTCTTCCATGACGATTTGCGCCTGCGACTCATCCAGCGTCCTGAATTCAGGATCGATGCCGGCCGCCAGGACATGGGCGCGCAGAACCGACGAGCAGAAGCTGTCGATGGTGCTGATCTGGGCCTTCTCTATCTGCCGGTATGCCTCGGCCATCCTCCGGGACTGTTCCTGATCCGCGGAACCGCTCACGACCCACTGCTCCCGGAGCAGATCACGTACGCGGTTCATCATCTCCGCCGCCGCTTTCTTTGTGAAAGTGATCGTGAGAATCTGGTCAACCTCCGCCCTGCCCGAGCATATCGCGTGCACGAAACGCCGGGTGACCACGCCGGTCTTCCCCGAGCCGGCTCCAGCCGCCACGAACAGGGAGCCATCCAGCGTCGTGATCGCGGCTTTCTGCTCGTCGGTCAGACTGATTTCAGACATGGGCTCTCCTAGTCTCGCGCCGACGTTTCCCGGCGGCAGATGCCCCCGAATTCACAGAACCGGCAGTCGTAATTTTTATCCAGAGGCTCACGTGGAAACCCACCGCGGCGGATCCCCTCCACCGCCTCCAGCGCCAACGTCCGGGCATCTTCCAGCCTCTGCTGAAAGACTTCGAAGTCCACAAAGTCCCTGTTCTTGATCTGGCCGGAACCGGCGCCCAGCTCGTCGCCGTAGTCATTCAGATAGAGGCCGGCCCGTTCTTCTCCGCAGATGGAACAGTATTCGCCGGCAATGGGCTTCAGGCCGAAGATTTCAAGCGCCTGCATATACAGCGGAATCTGGATCTCCCTTGCTTTATCGAAATCATTCTGGGACCTCACGGACTTCGCCGCCTTGTAATCGATAATCATTGCCCGCTCCTGGTCTCCGGCCCAGTCGATGCGGTCTATCCGCCCGCGCAGCCTGACGCCGTCAAGGTTAAGCATGTCCGGGGAACTCTTCCGGCCGCCGCATTTATTCCTGCCGGCGGAACCTCCGAAGCTCACTTCGACATCATAAATCTGAAAGCGCCTGCCACTGTCCCTCTCCCGGTCGATGTACCGGTTCAGGTGATAAACCAGCTCTGTTTTGAGAATCGCTGTCTGGAGGCCGGAGGCCGCGCCCGCGAACTCTTCCTCGATGAGGCCGTTCATCTGGCGCCTTATCTCTGCCGCCTGCTCTTCATCGGCATCCGGCAGAGCGAGGTTCAGGCGCCTGAGCATCTCCCCGAACCGGCAGAGAATCCTGTGGATAGCCGTGCCCCGCCTGAGGCGATGAGAGACCGTATCCATGTCAGCCGGATCAAGCATCTTCTCCACGAAATAACGGAAAGGACAGCCCAGGTAGCGCTGCAGCCCGGTGACTGAGAAATCCTCCTGAGCCGCTATAGATTCGATGATTTTCTTGTCTGTAAGTTCTGGCTCCCTTGTCTTTGCGGCATCGATGCAGGCGCGCAACCGCTCCTTTAAACCGGCTGGCTCCGCAACCTCGAGCACAGCCTCGGCGCCGGCGCCGTGTCCGTCAAAGGTTGAGCTCGCCAGCGCCAGCGACTTGACCGCGTCGCCGGGCGTGCGCGCCTCTTCCACCGGATACGTGACATCGCCGATCTCTTTCATGATGGTGTTGGCTAAAATCGAGCCCTCTTCGAACAGGGCGAGCGCATCCTCCATAAAGAGCGAAGGGACGGTGGGCCTGCCCTCCTTGTCGCAATATGGATAGCAGAGATAAAGCCGCCGGCGTGCCCTGCTTATGGCGCGATGAAAGAGGAACCGCTCCTCGTCCAGGCGGCGTTCGCGGCTTCGCAGTTCCAGGCCGTAGCCGGCGGCCAGTTCCCGGCGATCCTGGTCGGAGAAGAAAGCGTCCTCGCGCCCCAGTGAGGGAAACTGTTTTTCCAGAAGTCCGCAAACAAAGACGATATCAAAACGCTGGTTAAGCACCCGGTGTGGGTCGAGCAGCCGCACGCAGCTCCGGCGCCGGCCCGCGGGCAGGCGGATAACCGCCATGTTGACGCCGCG
Organism: Thermoleophilia bacterium; assembly: GCA_014859345.1. GTDB lineage: Bacteria > Actinomycetota > Thermoleophilia > BMS3ABIN01 > BMS3ABIN01 > Kmv30. Next base: position 35,248 of record JACUUL010000008.1, on the reverse strand, counting down.
TCTCAGGAGTCCGGCCGGCTCCGCACCGGCAGTCCGGGCGGCCTCACCCTTCGTGGAAGCGGCTTCATTCCCGGCCATTGCCTGCGATGCGCCGGCCGCGGCGCCGCAGACAGACTTAAGGGCTTCCAGGGATTTGAGATCGAGACTCATGGAATCGATTTTCGCGCCCGCGGCCGATGACTCCCTGCACACCAGGCCGCCAATCATCTCAAGGAGCGCTTCACCCAGGCTCTCTACACTTTCTCCGGCTGCCAAAAGCAGCCTCTCCATGTCAGCGGACCACATTCCTCCCGCGCGCTTTTTCCAGAGGATGAAGAGATCATCGCGCTCCTCGACGCCTTCCAGCCTGGTTTCGCGGTCAAAACCATCAACAAGGTCGTCGGGCGCGTTCGCAAGCCCGCTTCTGAGAAAGGTGAGCAGACTCTGCCGGCTCCGGATCCCGGAGGCAAAATCAAGGGCGGCCAGAGCTGCCGCTCCCACCGGTGTTTGCTTCAACGGCACCGGCGCCGGCAACTCGTAAGGAACGCCGCATTCTTCCAGGGCGGCAGCGACGCTGAGCAGGTCCTGGTCCATGCCGCGGCAGATGACGGCAATATCGTCAAGAGGCCGGCCGGCGCGATATAGCTTCAGTATTTCAGCCGCAACCAGATCAGCCTGGCCGCGCAAGCCCGATCCTTTGAGGATAAAAATGTCCTCCCCGGCCTGGACCTTGCCGGTTCCCTGCTGAAACAGATTGTCTGTCAGGTGAACAAGGCCCGGCCGCCTGGATTCGTCGCTTCGGCGTGGCAGATGTTCCGGCTCTCCCAGATCCTGGAACTTCGCGAGATGAAATGCCGGAGCTTTATAAATCATGTTTTCAGGCTCATAAGGAACCGTGACCAGGACCTCGGCCTCACGGGCCAGCTCCCGGATGAAATGATGCTGAAACGGCGTAAAATCCCAAAAACCGTCGATAATCAGGGTGTCAAATCGGGAGATGGAGACTCCTTCCCGGGCGTATTCCAGCGCCCGGCGCTGGGCGGCATCACCATCCAGGGCTCCGATCTGTTTTAGAGCCTGCCGGTATTCCTGATACAGGGAAAAGAGATCCCGCACCAGATCCTGGCGCCAGATGTCATCTTTTGACCAGGGAGTGAAGGATAGCTGCATCTCGCCCGGCTCCATCCCGAGCAGCTCGATTTCGGAAAAAAGTCTGGCCAGGGCAGCGACGAACCCGTCGAAACCCGAGGCATCCATCAGCGTGCGCAGCCTGGCTGCATCGATAACAGCCCGGATCAGAGCCAGCCGGCAGCCTTCGTCGATTATCCTGAAGCCGGACCGAGCTGAAGCCAGGATGCTGTTTACGAGACCGCCGAAAGTAGTCACTCCGCCCCCGGTTATCACCCGCCGCTTCCTCAGTATTTCCCGCTCGAAGTGCCGGGCATCCGGACCGGATGGCGCGATGAAGGCCGAATTCCTGCCGGCGTCCAGCGCAAAAATAAAAGCCTCGATGGCGCGGGCCGTCTTGCCTGATCCGATGGGTCCACAAATGAGTTTGAGAGGCATAAGGGTTGCATCCTCCGGCAGCGCATCATGGCCGCCCGCCTGTTCGGCTCCGCAAGCGAACCGGCTGTCATCCGGCCTTTACAGGGTTAATGCCAGGTAAGCTATTTGAACAGCCGCCGCGCCACGGTGCGTCCCAGCAATTTGTTCTTTCCGCGGCGGGCCATTTTTTTCGGGTCACCGGAGGCGATGACCTCGGCGTCTCGGGAGAGCCGCGCCACACGGTACAGTATCGATGTGAGCTTCATGTTGCCTCCAGGACGATTTGGGCAGCCCGCAGGGGGCTGTTCGCTGATCCTAAGTATAGTCTTTCCCTGCCGTGCCCTGCACGATAAAATTATCTTTAAGTATAAATTACCCGCCGGACGTGCATTCGCGACACGCCCTTGACCGGCTTATTATTCACAAGGGCAAGGAACGACCGGCCAAACCCAGGGCAAGGTCATGGCAGCCCATTCAAATCCGCCGCCCGCCGGCGACATGTACAAGATGATCCGGCAGTTGTCGCTGGTCGCCTATCTGATGTCGCGGAACGGACGGCGTGTAAGCGCTGAGGCCATCCGCAGAAATGTGGAGATTTACTGCGACTACCAGAACTGGGATTCCTTTATTCGCCGGTTCTACGCCGACCGGGATGAGCTCTCGTGGATGGGTATCGACATCCTGCACGAGCAGGACGAATTTGGTGAGGGAGAGGTCTACAGGCTGCCGCCTGGAAACTACTTCTTACCCCCGGTAAAATTCTCGCGCACTGAGCTGGCGGCGCTTAATACCTGTTTCCATCTCCTGGACGGCCAGTTCGCGTACAGCCGCGTCCTCAGACTGGCGCTCCAGGCGCTGGCGCTGGGCACCGGCAACCCGCTGGAGGATCCGGTGGCTGGCGGTTTCTCGGTCGATCTCCTGTCATCCGGATTCGACGAAAGCGTCGCGGCGCGCCAGAAAGAGATCGAAAAAGCCATCTCCCGCAGGAAGACAATCAGGTTCGATTATTACGCCGCCAGCAGCGACTGTGTCGAGCAACGCGTGTTAGATCCCTACGACATGATGTTTACCCGGGGCAGCTGGTATCTGGTCGGTTACGCCCGTGAGCGGGGCTCCATCCGGATCTTCAAGCTGCAGCGCATCCAGGGCCGGATCAGTATGTACTCCAGGAAAGAACACGACTTCGACCGCCCGGATGACTTCCGGATAGGCGATTACCTCAATCTGGAGCCCTGGCAGCTGGGACAGGCACAGGATACCGCGGAGGTTCATTTTTCGCCGCGCATGGGCTGGTGGGCTAAAAAAAATCTGAAGGCCTGCGGAGAAATAGTGCTGGGTGAAGAAGGTTCCGCGACACTTACCACCGCCTATAGTGACGCCGGCCCGCTATGCTCCCTGGTACTGGGAATGGGAGATGACGCCCGCCTCTCGGGACCGCCAGCCGCGCGGGACCGGTTGGCCCGGATGCTCCTGAGGATCGAAGAAACCCACCGGGATGAGCCGCCTCCGGACCTGGCGGCCGCCGCAAAGAAGGCGGAGAGGGACGCCGCCAAAGCGAAAGAGTCCAGAAAGGGAGACGGGGCTGAAGCCGGATCGCCCCCCGGCCGGAGCCGGAGGAGAACAACCGGCCGTGACGGCCCCCAGGTGCCGCCGGAGCGCTTCTCCCAGATGGCCAAGACAATCGCCTACCTTATCGACCGGCTGGGACAGAAAGAAAAGGTTATCTTGCCGGTGGCCGAGGTGATTGCGGACCTGGGATTTTCCAGCCGGAAAGAACTGGGACAGGCCATGGATCTGCTCAGACTGGTGAATACCGGCGCCGGAGATTACCTGGTGGAAGCATACGTCCGCGGAGACGAGCTGCTCGTGAAAAGCTGGCCCGAGGGCGAGACCCTGAAGAGACCGGTCCATCTCTCGCCGCGGGAGGCGCGGGCCATGCTGCTGGCCATTGATCTGGTCGGCGGACAGATTCTGGCCGGACACTTCGAATCGCTCTCGGCGGCTCGCCAGAAAATCCTCGAGGCCGCGGGCAATTTCGAGGAGTGCGAGGCCATCGCCGTCGGAGACACGGAGAAAGAGGATTTCCATATCTGCCGGGTCATCAACCGGGGGCTGACTGAGCACCGGCTGGTCAGGATCGAGTATCTTTCCGCCGGCGACAGCGAGCCTGTGGCCCGCCGCGTCGAGCCTTACCTGGTAAACCGCACCAAGGGGCAGACGTATCTGGTGGCCTGGTGCCGCGAGCGGGACGCCATCCGCACCTTCCGGTTCGAGATGATAAAAAGCGCCAGGCTTCTGGACAGGCCGTTCAGGCCCCGCCACCCCGAATCAATCGATCTCGGCGCCTTCACGGCCGACCCCCGCCATCCCTCCGGCAGGCAGGCTCCGAATATGGCAACGATATGGTTCGCCCCGGGGCCGGCCCGCTGGGTCCGGGAAAGGGAAGAGGGCTTCACGGTGCTGGACGATAACGCCCTGATCGGCAACATCCCTTACTTCAGCAACCACTGGATGGTCAAAGAGATTCTAAAATACGGCGGCGACGCGGTGCTGCTCTCTCCCGCCGGGCTCCGCGTCGAGATCGCCTCGGCCGCAGCCAGGCTGGCGCGAAATTATATTTAATCACCCGCTTTCGGGTACAATGAGCTCAGTTGAGAACTTTTTTTATTTGTTTTGGAAAGAAGCGGCAGTTAATCAAACCAATTAATCAGCCGTTGGCACGCTAGGGTGAAGACGTATTCGCCTTCATGATTGGGGATGCTGGGCATGGCACGCCTTGTTCTGTTCATGGTCGCTACTTTCACAACCGTCATGATGTTTCTGGGCGGTCTCGCCTTGGCACTGGTTTCCCCCGTTCAGATTACCAATGACCCGGCCGACCAGGGCCGTCCGGATGTTCAGGAAGACATTATAGTCTGGAAAGACTTCCGCAACGGCAACTGGGATATCTACATGTACGATCTTTCCGTTCACGCGGAGATACCCATTTCAACTCATCCCGCCTATCAAAACATGCCGATCACCAACGGGAGCACGATTATCTGGCAGGATAACCGCAACGGTGACTGGGACCTTTACATGAAAGACGCGTCCGGAGGTGAGGAGCAGCCCCTGGTTTGGGGACCGGGCAATAAGGGCCTGCCGACGGTAAGCGGGAGCCTGGTGACCTACGTGGACGACAGCAGCGGCAGCAACGACATCTACGCTATCGATCTGGTCAGCCGAGAGATCATCCCCATATCAACGAACCCCGCCAACCAGTGGCAGCCGCGCATAAGCGGCACGAAAATTGTCTGGCAGGATGACCGGAACGGCCGCTGGGATTTATACATGCATGACGTATCCACAGGTGTGGAAGAGCAGGTGACCGACAATCCGGGCAATGACAAGGTGGCTGATATCGACCGCGACCGTGTGGTCTGGCAGCGCGAAAACGATGGAGTTTCCAATATCTGGATGAAAGACCTGGACAGCGGCACGGAAGAAGCAATCACTGACGACGCCAACTTTCAGAACTCGCCCAGGATAAGCGGCGATCTCGTCGTCTGGGAGGAATGGGACCATGGAGCCGGCCAGTGGGACATCATGATGAAGGATCTGACCAGCGGCATGACAGGCGCGGTGGCGGCAGGGCCCTCCACCCAGGTTCTGCCCGCGATTGACCGGGAGACTGTGGTCTGGGAGGCGACCAGCCCCATCAGTTATGACATATGGATGGCGTACATAGCGGATACGGTTCCGCCCGAGGTCACGGAGACTTCCCCTGCCGACGGCTCACATGCCGGGTGCTCACGGCCCACTATTTCGGCCGTTTTTTCCGACAACCGCGCGGGTATCGACCCCGGCGGCATAACCCTGGAGCTGGATGGAGAGGATGTAACCGGCGGAGCGGTGATAAGTGAGGCAGGCATTTCCTATCAACCGCCTGGCCCGGTAAGCGACGGGCCGCACAGCGTGACCTTGACCGTTTCTGATAAATCAGGCAATACGACCAATGTCGACTGGGAATTCAGCACCGAGAAACCGGAGCTGAGCCTTTCGCTGCTGAACAGCTTCTGGGCTTCTTATGGAGATTTCAGCGCTCGCGAACTCTCCGTGAGCTTCCAGCTGTTGAACAGGTCAGCCAGTGACGCGATTGAATTCGAGGTTATTGCGGTCCAGGCCAGCACCGGGGTGACATTGTGGACAGAAACTCCATTGATTGTTGGCAGCATACCGGCCGGCAGCAGCAGGGAAGAAGTTCTGGTATACAAGCTTGCCTCCGGCATCAGCAGCTTTAAAACCACCCTGTTTGCCGGTTATGAGGATGCCTGCGGCAGTTCATTCCTCGTCCCTCACCCCCCGCCGGAAATGTAGTCTCCCAGCTTTCCCGGAAATCACCCGAAAAAACCCTGCGGCACATCGAAACCAGCGGCCGTGGATTGGTCCGCCTATTCGCCCAGTTGCCCCTGCTCCGGCGGATAGGTGACCCGGCCGTCCCCGATCACCGCGAAGCGGGTAAGCTGATGAGGTTTGACGCTGCCATCGGGATAGATATGCCGGACTTCGACTCCCTGAGCCACAAGATAGTCAGAGAGTATCAAGCGGTGGCAGCGGAACGGCGGCCCTTCGGCGCACATGACTGCGGTTTGTTTGCCGGCGGCATGCGAGATCAGTTCCGTGGCGGCGCGCCGGAACGGGTCCGTCTGCATATAATCGGCGTAACCGCGGAACCCCAGGCTCCGCCAGCCGGAATTTACCGAATCCGGAACCGGCCGGCGCCAGCCGCCCAGGTCCTTCATGTGGAGGTATTCGACACCGGCCGCCGGCAGCGCCGCCGCCAGCTCTTCTCTGTTGAACTGTGGCACATGCCGGGAGCGGGGCACGGAGCGCACATCCGCAACCAGTCTTATGCCGCCGGTCCCCAGCAGCGCCACGAACTCCTCAAAGGAATGGGTGGAGTGACCGATTGTCCATATGGATGTCTTGTGGTGGCTTCCTGCGCCTGGATTCATGCGGGCATCGGCATGTCGTCAACCGGACAGAATTCCGGTCGAAAAAAATGATTGTTTCTGAATCACCCCGGGTAACAGTCATTGTATCTGTAATCATGGAAAAAAGTGAGGGAGCAATGGACATCTTTAAGCAATTGAAAAAAGATCACGATGAGGTCAAGGAGATGTTCGAGAAACTGACACAGACCAGGCAGCCTTCATCCCGGAAAAAAATCATGGACAAGATCAACAAGGAACTCACATCGCACATCAAGCTCGAAGAGAAGCATCTTTACGCTCACATGCAGAAGCATGATGAATTAAAGGACATGGCCCTCAAGGGGCATGAAGAGCATGAGATAGTGAAGAAGCTCCTCAGGGAGATAAGCCGGACCGATGATTCCGGAAAATGGATGGCGAAGTTCCACGTCATGGAAGAGCTGGTGCAGATGCACATCAAGGAGGAAGAAAAGCAGATATTCAAAAAAGCCAGCCAGGTCCTAGGTAGGAGTATGTCCCAGGAGCTGGGAGAGAAATATGACCGGGAGCACGAGCAGATGATGGCGAAGGCTGCCTGACCGTCCTGCCGGCAAACCGGCCTGACGGAGCTCCTGCCATAATTTCATCAGGGCGTCCTGCCTATCGCCGATCCTGCGCGCCGTTGAAAGAGGTTTTAATGGAATTCGCTGCCCGGCTATGACTTTGGATCGTACCGGACCGGCCCCTCGATCTCTTCCCCGTTCAGGTTCCGGAAGACGGGCTGGGAACGATCGTTTACTTTCTGCCGCTGATTACGGCGGACCCTGCGAATCATGGTTACGGCCAGCCCGGCAGCGGCAATGCCGATGATGTTTCCCGCAATTCCGCCTTTCTGCCAGAAGATCGCGCCGCGCATGGCCGAAACGTACTGGATTTGCGTTTCCGAGACGCAGGCTTCATCGACGTGATAGATGACACCGGCTGACGACGCCCGCCATAATATGCCGGCCAACAGAAAAGACAGCCACCACGACACAACCAGAAGCGGCCTGCCCCGGTTGGCGCTGCCGGCGAATCTCTTTCTCTCCGGATCGCTGCCGGCATAGATCTCGGAGGCGATCCGGTAGGGCTGATCAAGCTGATCACCGGAATCAGGAAACCCAGGACCGTCCACTTCGCCGAGAACCTCGGTATCCATCCCAGAGACGGCAGGTTCCTGTAAGATCGGTAAAACCAGGCAATGAAGGCGATCGCCGTGACGGCGTACAGGAAGAATTCCGTGGCTCCGACCAGAGCGGCGATACCGTCGGCACGCTCAAGCTCGGTTTCGCTGACATATTTCCCCTCCACCAGCCGAGAAAAGAGGGAAAGCTGGAAGACAGATGACAAAGTATCGATCAGCAGGAGGACAATCGAGATTCACAGAAAAGCCACGGCGGCGCCGGCTCTTTTTGAAGCCGCCTGGAAATTTTCTGATCCTGAGGCCATGCTTCCCTTTTATTGCTGTCAAATTGTCGGTATTGCATCGGTCATGGGCCTTTATTCGTTTAATTTCTTGAGCCGGATGCTACAAATCCCTGCAATTCCCTGATAGAATAATTCGCCATGTGGTGAGTCATTTCACAAGCTCTTCCTGATCCTAAGCGAGGAGGGCTTGGCCTGAGATCGGCTAGCATTCAAGTGTCAACCCGCTCCAACGCCCCACGCCGGATTTTTAATTTCAGGGAGGTAAAAATGCAGGAAATCACCGAGATTCGCTGGCATGCCAGGGGTGGCCAGGGAGCAGTCACCGCCGCTAAAATGGTAGCAGAGGTAGCGTTGAGCCAGAACAAGTATTTTCAGGCGTTCCCCGAGTACGGACCCGAAAGATCAGGAGCTCCGATCGTGGCCTTTACCCGGCTCTCGGACGGGCCCATCCAGATCTATAGCGCCATCGAGCATCCCGACTACGTGCTGGTGCTGGACCCGACGCTGCTCGATGTTGTCGACGTGACCGCCGGCACAGGTGAGAACGCCGTGGTCATCGTGAATTCAGAGGAAGATGCCGCTGACGTGGGCACCCGTCCGGAGATGTCAGGCAAGCGCGTCTATGCCGTTCCTGCCACCAGGATCGCGCTCGAGACCATCAAGCGGGCCATCCCCAACACGCCTCTTATCGGAGCGCTGGTCAGGGTAAGCGGCCTCTTCCCGCTGGAAGGCGTCATGGACGAGGTCAGGGATTCCCTATCCAAGAAGTTCCCGGAGGAAGTGGTGGATGCCAACCTGGAGGCGGTCAAGCGCGGCTATGAGGAGGTTTCCGGAATATGAGCAAGACTTCAAAAGCGGCCAGGTCGTCGAGGGCTGGAGTCAAGACTGCCGGTCCGGCCACAGGAAAAAAGAAAAAGAAATGGGATTTCAGGGACATCGCCACCTGGGGGCCGGAGAAGCATGAGCCCGGCGCTGTCATCCCCGAGTCCGGAACCGCGGATCAGTATGAGACCGGCGGCTGGCGGACCGAGCGTCCCATACGCGACATAGAGAAGTGCAACGACTGCATGATCTGTTACTGGGGTTGCCCTGACTCCTCGATCGTCGTCAAGGACGGCAAGATGGTAGGGATCGATTTAAATCACTGCAAGGGCTGCGGCATATGCGCCGAGGTCTGCCCCAGGGACGCAATCGAGATGGAAAACGAGATCCAGGCCCGCAAGGAGGAGGAAGTATGACACGCGTTGCCTTAACAGGGAACGGCGCCGTGGCGCTGGCGCTCAAGCAGGTAGAGCCCGATGTCATGGCCGCCTATCCGATCACTCCCCAGACCGAGATCGCCCAGAACTACGCCCAGTACGTGGCCGACGGCGCGGTCAAAACCGAATACATCGCCGTGGAGAGCGAGCACAGCGCCATGAGCTCCGCCATCGGCGCTGCCGCGGCAGGCGCCCGCACTGTCACCGCCACCTCGTCGCAGGGCTTTGCCCTCATGTGGGAGATGCTTTACATCGCCGCTTCGCTGCGGCTGCCCATAACAATGCCGGTGATCACCCGGGCGCTTTCCGGGCCCATCAACATCCACTGCGACCATTCCGATTCCATGGGCGGCCGTGACAGCGGCTGGATCCAGCTCTACGGCGAGGACGCCCAGGAAGGGTACGACAACGCCATCCAGGCCTTCCGCATCGCCGAGCACATGGATGTGCGGCTGCCGGTCATGACCATGATCGACGGCTTCATTATCAGCGGCGCCATCGGGCCGCTGGAAACAGTCGCGGATGAGGATGTGAAGAACTTTGTCGGCGAGTACCAGGCCCTCAACCCCCTGCTCAATGTCGAGCAGCCGGTCACCGTCGGCGCTTTTGACAGCCTGGGCGGCTGGTATTTCGAGCACAAGGTGGCCCAGAACCGGGCCATGGAAAATGCCATGGGGGTGATCGAGGAAGTGGGAGCCGAATATGGAGTGCTGACCGGCCGTGATTACGCCCACTTCAAGACCCACGAGATCGAGGATGCCGAAGTGGTGCTGATCGCCATCGGCTCGGCGGCCGGCAACGTCAAGTCCGTCGTGGACCAGTTGCGGGCAAACGGCAAGAAGGTAGGCATGATGAAGGTGAGGACCCTCAGGCCCTTCCCGTACCTGCAGATAGCCGAGGCGCTCTCAGGAGCCAGGGCAATAGGCGTCATGGACCGGGCCGACTCCTTCGGCGCCCAGGGCGGGCCGCTGTACCTGGAGGTGCGTTCGGCGATGCTGGAGGCGCAAAGCCGCCCGCAGATATTCAACTTCATCTACGGGCTCGGCGGCAGGGACATCTTCCCCAACGATATCGAGTCAGCAGTCGAGACACTCGAGAGGGCGGCCGCCGGCGAGAAGGTGTCCCCGACCAGACACTATCTAAATGTGAGAGAGGGGTGATCCGGGTTGGCTAAACCAAAGGAAATAGCGGAAAGACCGGAACGCCTTACCGGCGGTCACCGGCTCTGCGCCGGTTGCGGCGCGCCCATAGCCGTCAGGCAGATCATGTCGGTATGTCCGGGCCCGGCCGTGGTCAGCGTGGCCACCGGCTGCCTGGAAGTTTCGACCACAATCTACCCTTACTCGGCCTGGCGCGATTCCATGATCCATTCAGCATTCGAGAACGCCGCAGCCACCATCAGCGGTGTCGAGACCGCCTACCGGTCCCTGCACAAGCAAGGCAAGATCAGGGAGGACATGTACTTCGTGGCCTTCGGCGGCGACGGCGGCACCTACGACATTGGCCTGCAGGCCCTGTCGGGGGCGGTGGAGCGCGGCCATAATTTCGTCTACGTCTGCTACGACAACGGCGCCTACATGAACACCGGCTTCCAGCGGTCGAGCGCCACCCCCTGCGGAGCCTGGACCACCACCAGCCCGGTGGGCAAGGAGGCGGCCGGCAAGCAGCAAAACCGCAAGGACCTGGCCCAGATCCTGGTAGCGCACGACATTCCCTACGTGGCCACGGCTTCCCCGCACAACTTCAAAGACATGATGAACAAGGCGGAAAAAGCCTTCACGACGCCGGGTCCCGCGTTCCTGAACGTCATCTCCCCCTGCCCCCGCGGCTGGCGGACGCCCTCGGACCAGTCCGTGGCGCTGGCCAAGGAGGCGGTGCAGTCCTGTTACTGGCCGCTCTACGAGGTCGAGTACGGCAAGTACAAGATCAACTACAAGCCCCGGGAGGGCAAGAAGACGCCGGTGGCGGACTGGATGAAGAAGCAGGGCCGCTTTGCCCACCTGTTCAAGCCGGGCAACGAGCAGCTGCTTGAGGATATTCAGGATTACATCGACCGGAAGTGGGAGGAGCTCCTTAAGAAGGAGGAGTGCCTGTAGGATGGAGGCCGATTGACGGATGTTGGACATTTGATAAACCTGAATCTTTAACGATAAGGATAACAAGGTGTCATTTAACAGAGGCGGCCAATCGGCCGCCTCTCCTTCTTAAAACGAGGGGGCGCAGCGGGCGGATTTTTCACGGGCGCGGGGCGAAGAGAAAGCACCAGCCCCGACATAGCGACCGGGCCGTCAATGTTCTAGAATCTTCAGCATGCCTGTCATCGTCCACAAATACGGCGGCACATCAGTGGGAGATACGGACCGCATCAAGAAAGTGGCCCGGCGGCTGTGTGACATCCAGCGTGCCGGCAATGAGGTGGTGGCCGTAGTGAGCGCCATGGGCCACACCACCGATGAGCTGCTCAGGATGGCTCACGATATCTCGCCCGAGCCCCCGGATCGCGAACTGGACATGCTGCTGTCGACCGGCGAGCGCATCAGCGTGGCCCTGCTGGCCATGGCCATCCACGAGCTGGGATGCAAGGCGGTGTCGCTGAGCGGCACCCAGGCCGGTATCCGTACCAACACAATGCACACCAAGGCGCGCATCACTGGCATTGACACCAGGCGCATGGGTGAAGAGCTCAAAAGTGGTAAAATCGTTCTCGTCGCGGGCTTCCAGGGGATGTCGCCGGATGAGGATGTGACTACCCTGGGCCGGGGGGGATCCGACACGACCGCTGTGGCGCTGGCGGCCGCGCTTGAGGCCGACCGGTGCGACATCTACACGGATGTGGACGGGGTTTACACCGCCGATCCGAACATAGTGCCCGGCGCCCGCAAGCTCGATGAAGTCTCCTATGAGGAGATGCTGGAGATGGCGGCCACCGGGGCGGAAGTGCTGATGCTGCGCTCCGTGGAATATGCCCAGAAATACGGCGTGCCTCTGCAGGTGAGAAGCAGTTTCACCGGCCAGCCGGGCACCTGGGTCAGAGAGGAAAAGGACGAAATGGAAAAAGCCGTCGTAAGCGCGGTGACGCATACCGGCGACGAATCAAAACTTACGCTGCTCAGGGTGCCCGACCGGCCCGGCATCGCAGCCACAATCTTCGGCGCCCTGGCGGAAGAGAACGTCAACGTCGACATGATCATCCAGAACGTGAGCGAACAGGGCACCACGGACATCTCGTTCACGGTTTCCCAGTCCGAACTGGCAGCGGCAAAACATGCTCTGGACAAGATCTCCGCCGAGATGGGCGTTTCATACATAGTGGGCGAGCAGATGGGCAAAGTCTCGATTGTCGGCGCCGGCATGAGGAGCTATCCCGGCGTGGCCGCCAAGATGTTCAAGACCCTGGCAGACGCGGGCATAAACATCGAGATGATAAGCACCTCCTCCATCAAGGTCTCATGCGTCATAGAGCGCGGCCAGATCGAGAAGGCCGTGAGGTCATTGCACGAGGCGTTCAGGCTTGAGAGCAGTTAGGAATTTGCCCCGCATCTTAAATGGCAGACACCTATAACATAGCTGTGGCGGGAGCCACCGGCGCGGTGGGCACGGTGATGCTGACGCTTCTGGAGCAGCGTGGATTTCCAGTCGGGAAAGTCAGGGCGTTGGCATCGGAGCGTTCCGCGGGCCAGAAGGTGCCGTTTGCCGGCGGCGAAATTGAGGTGGAGGAATTGACGGCAGAGAGTTTCGAGGGCATCGATATCGCGCTCTTTTCCGCCGGCGCCGCCCGCAGCAAGGAATTCGCGCCCGCGGCTGTAAACGCCGGCGCGGTGGTCATCGATAATTCCAGCGCTTTCCGCATGGACCCCGGGGTGCCCCTGGTTGTTCCGGAGGTCAATCCCGAGGATCTGAAATGGCACGAAGGCCTGATCGCCAATCCCAACTGCTCCACCATCCAGATGGTGGTGGCGCTCAAGCCGATTCTGGATGCCGTGGGCATCCGCCGCATCGTGGTAACCACCTTCCAGTCGGTGTCCGGTACCGGCAACCCGGCAATTGAGGAGCTTTTCGCTCAGTCGGAAGCAATGCTGGAATCGGGCGAAGTGAAGGTCGAGATCTATCCCCATCAGATCGCCTTTAACATCCTGCCCCACATCGATTACTTCCATGATAATGGCTACACCAACGAGGAAGTGAAGCTTATCAAGGAGACCCGGAAGATCTTCGGCGTCCCCGACATGGGAGTCACCGCCACCTGCGTGCGCGTGCCGGTGTTCAATTCCCACAGCGAATCCGTGAACGTCCAGACAATCAGGCCCGTCAGCGCGGAAGAGGTGCGCCGCCTGATGCTGGACGCCCCCGGCATAAAGGTGGTGGATGACCCCACCACCAACTCTTATCCCATGCCTCTCATGGCCGAGGGCACGGATGACGTCTTCGTGGGCCGCATCCGCGCCGACGAGTCTGCCGATAACGCTCTTAACCTGTGGGTGGTCAGCGACAACCTGCGCAAGGGGGCAGCGGCCAACGCGGTGCAGATCGCCGAGTACCTGGTGGAGCATGAGCTTCTGGAGTAGTCCCCATCTCCGGAACCGGCTCCCTGAAATCCCTCGCTTGGGCAGGAAATATCTAATTCCCCTGACTGATTAGTTTTCCGCCCGTGTGGAAAGAACCATCTATCCACAGAATAAGCGAAAGCGAGAGCGATGAAGCTTGTTTTTGTTGGCGACGTCATGCTGGGCAGGCTGCTGAACGAGATCCTGAAGCGACAGCCCCCGGAATATCCGTGGGGCGATACCCTGCCGCTATTCGAGGACGCCGACCTGAACATCTGCAACCTCGAGTGCGTGATCTCCGACCGGGGGCGTCCCTGGTCAATGACTCCCAAGATCTTCCATTTCCGCAGCGACGCCAAAAACGTCGAGGTGCTCAAGGCAGCGGGCATCGACATGGTCTCGCTGGCCAACAACCACGCGCTCGATTACGAATATGAAGCGCTTGAAGACACTTTCGGCATTCTCCATGACAATGGCATCGCTTTCGCCGGCGCCGGCAGCGACCTGGTGGCGGCGTCTTCTCCGTATGTCCGGGAAGCCGAGGAGCTGCGAATCGGGTTTATCGCCTTTACGGACAACGAGCCGGATTGGGCCGCCGGTCCCGACAGTCCGGGGGTTTTTTACGTTCCGGTTGATCTGGAAGACGAACGGGCCCAGGTGCTTCTCGATCTGGTGGCCGTAACCAGCAAGCGCGTGGACCTGCTGGTGGTTTCAGCCCATTGGGGACCCAACTGGGGGTATCACCCGCCTCCGGAACAGCCCGCCTTCGCCCGCGCCCTGGTGGACGCAGGCGCCGGCATGGTCTTCGGACACTCGGGCCACGTCTTTCGGGGAGTGGAGTTTTATAAGGGCAGGCCGGTCATCTACTGCGCCGGTAATTTTATCGACGATTACGCCGTAAACGAACTTGAAAGAAACGACGAATCGTTCATATTCGCGGCAGAAGAGAGGAACGGGGCAATCGAGCGCCTGAGACTCTACCCCACGATAATCAGCGAGTTCCAGGCGATCCGGGCCACGGGTTCCCGGCAGGGGCAGATAGTGGGCAAGATGAGCGAGCTGTGCGGCGAGTTCGGCAGCCTGGCCCGCTGGCTGCCGAAACAGGAGACGCTGGAGATCGTACCGGGCCCCGGGGAGTTGATGCACGGAGCCGGAGAATAAGCGCCGCCTGGGCCTATCCCTGCAACTCTCCACCCATGGCCCACTGGTCCCTGGGCACATCGCGGAAAACGATCCAGACATGCTCCCTGGAGGAGCCGGCGACTTCCACGAAAGCCTCAGTGATGCGATCAGCCAGCTCCTGCTTCTGCTCGCGGCTGCGGCCCTCGTAGAGTTTCACTTCAACAAAAGGCATGGCTTATTCCTGCTTCTGAGTCCGGTTTGTGCACATGGCGGGCAGGGGCGTTTAGTCGCTTATCCAAGGCTCAATCTCCTCCAGCAGCTTTTTTTTGGGGATAGCACCGATCAGCCTTTTTTTCATTTCGCCGCTTACGAACAGGATCATGGTGGGTATGCTTAGCACCTCATATTTGGAAGCGCTTGCCTGGTTGTCGTCCACGTTCAGCTTCATTACCTTGATCCTGGCCTCCTGCTCATCAGCAATCTCCTCGAGGATCGGAGCCATGGTCCGGCAGGGGCCGCACCAGGGAGCCCAGAAATCCACCAGCACCGGGGAGTCGGCCTTTAACACATCGGCTTCGAAACTGGCATCGGAGGTTTCGGAAACCTTGTCGCTCACACTTCCTCCTTGGATTTGGGGACCATCAAAAACGGATGAACTATTATAGAACAACCGGAAACAACTGAAAACTAGAAATTGTCTTCCACGTATCTGTCCGCCTCCACCGCCGCCAGGGCGCCCTCTCCCACAGCCACCGCCACCTGCTTGAGCAGATTTGCGCGGCAATCGCCACAGGCGAACACCCCCTTCATGCTGGTCATCAGTTTGGCGTCGGTGAGGATGAAATCGCGATCGTCAAGGTCGATGACTCCCGTGCAGAAGGTGGTGTTTGGCACCGAACCGATGTAGAAGAAGACGCCATCCACGCTGAGCTCGGTCCGCTCATGGGTATTCTTGTTCTCGATGACTATCTCCTCGACCTTGCTGTTGCCGAGAATCTTTTTCAGATGGGAGTCCCACACGATTTCGATCCTGGAATTCTCGAAGGCTCGCTCCTGCAAAATCTTGTCGGCGCGCAGTTCGGCCCGCCTGTGGATGACATAAACCTTGCTGGCGAACTTGGTGAGGAAGATTGCCTCCTCCACCGCCGCGTTGCCGCCGCCGATGACCGCAACGTCCTTGTCCCGGTAAAAGGCTCCGTCGCAGGTAGCGCAGTAGGACACTCCCTTGCCTCTGAATTCGGATTCGCCGGGCACGCCCAGAGTGCGGGCCTCCACCCCGCTGGCGATGATGACAGCCCGGGCGCGGTAAGACGATTCGTCCTCGGTTTTCACTACGCGGATGTCTCCATCGGCTTCGATGGTGGTTACCGTGCTGATCTCCTGAAGCCGGGCTCCGAACTGGACCGCCTGCTGCTTCATCTTCTCGGTGAGCTCGTAACCGCCCACACCCTCCGGGAAGCCCGGATAGTTCTCAATTATGTCGGTGGTGGCCGCCTGGCCGCCGGCGGCCGCCTTCTCCAGAAGCAGGGTATTCAAGCGGGCCCGCCCGCAGTAAAGGGCTGCTGTCAGCCCGGCCGGGCCGCCGCCGATGATGATAACGTCATTTGTTTGCTGATCCCGGGTCATCTCACTCCTTTACTGCTGCTACTATTACCTCGATTTTGAAGGATTCTAACAGAAAAGGATTCTTGTTCATGGCAAGGTGAGGGCGGCCGGATCGATCCGGCAGCCCTCCGGGAAGGATGATGATCGCCGTGCGAATTGGACCCAGACCGAGTTAATTTGAGCCAGTCGTCGTCGATGCGGCTACCTTATCAGCGGAGTAAATACTATGCAACGATAAATAATCTGATAAGTCAAGTATGAATTACTATCTTTGTCATCTTTAACCGGGACAACCCGTGCCTGGCCGCAGCAAGTGCGCCACTGGCGCGGTTTCCTCCCGCGGGGTTTTTTCACAGACCGCAGAAGTGCGCGGCGCGGGTTCCCCGCGCCGCGCACTCAACGGCTTTTGCTGGCCCTCGCCTATTCAGAAGGCGCAGCCGGCACCGTCACACTACACTGCCAGTCCGGGCACTCGAAGGTTACCTCTTTCAGATTCGGATGCCTCTTCAGTTCCGGTTTTTGGTAGCTCTTTCTTTCCTTTTTGGGTTCATTCACGCCTGAATCCTTTCTAGAACGTCGGTGGGGGACCGGGATACGCGTAGGTTCCGTACCATGAGATATCCTGGTCATAGACGACATCGTGGAAACCGTCATTATAGATGCCCGGATCGGGCACGTCAGTGGCAACGGCGTAGGGATTAAGCGTGAAGAAAGACACGCCCGTCGGCACGTTGAACTTGATGACGGCTGAGCCCGAGGCATTAGGCGCCAGGTCGCCGACCATGGCCGGCAGGGTGGCAGCGGTCACGCCATTGCCGGCTGCCGCGGCTACGAACATAGCGTTGTACGCGGTCCCGTGGGCAGCCTGGTTCACCTGCTCACAAGTGCCTTCCGGAGGCGGAGCGCCGCCGCAGGCCGCCGGGTAATTGAGCGGCCCGGGCTCATCGGGAGCGTTGTTTTTTAGCATCAGTTCCACGGAGAGCATCCGGTCCAGATAATCGGCGTAACTGGCCCAGTAGACGTCTGTCTTGCTTAACGACAGGTTGAAGTCGCCCGGAAGCCATTGCGGCTTGACGCCTACATGGGGCTCGGCGCCATTCCAGTAGGGGGTGAAGCCGGCCGCGGTAAGCCTGTCAAGGCTGTACTTCCAGGGATCCGTCAGGACGGTAGTTTTGGGCCTGGCGTCGGAACCCGGGACGTTGTCCGGGTCGCAGTTATCATACCCCTGGGCCTGCAGATCAGGCGAACAGTCCCCTGGAGAAGGATCGTTCTCGGGATCCTGTGAGGGCCGGAAGACGAAGTCCTGGTCGAACCAGTCATCCGACCATGCCAGCATGCCCCCGTGCAGCACCCTGACGTCGGTGAAGCCCATCATGGCGGCTTCCTTGCCCGCCCAGGCGGCGCGGTAACCGGTCTGGCAGAGTAATATCAGTGTGTCATCGTAATCGATGCTGCCGTCTGCCACGAGAGCCTGCATGTAGCCGTGAAAGTTCGGGTTCTCCTGCATCCTGATGTTCCACAGCGAAGCATAGGG
The DNA here is from genome assembly GCA_014859345.1 of Thermoleophilia bacterium. GTDB lineage: Bacteria > Actinomycetota > Thermoleophilia > BMS3ABIN01 > BMS3ABIN01 > Kmv30. The sequence goes on along the minus strand of JACUUL010000008.1, from coordinate 17,241 downwards.
AACACCGGCCCAGTGAAATCCAATCCAGTAAGGGTTGGAGTAAGCCTCTTCATAGGTGCCGTCCGGCCAGTTCCACACAGGATGGCCGACATTGGTCTCGGTATAGAGAGGCAGCCCCAGAGCTATCTGCATCGGGCATACATCTGCGAGATACTCAAAAGAAGAACGCACGTCAATCATGTGCACCCTGCCCTTGTTGCCGTTATCGGCAAGGAGGGCGTCAACATCGTAGACGGTCACAAGCTGGGCGTAGCTGCCCGGACCAGGCTCCGGGGCCGGAAAGAATCCCGGCACGGGCGGCGGCGGCAGCGGGAGCGAATACGAGGAAGCGGCCGCGCTGCCGTTGAGGCCGCTGTCCGATGCCAGCATCAAGATCACCATAAGAAACAGCGGAGCCATAACCAGGATAGTCCGGGTCCGCATGGCGCTAATCCCAAATAACTTCATCCCAACCTCCAGTGTAAAAAAAAGGGCATAGCGCCCCCCCTCCGCCGTCAATCCGCCTTCACCTCCAGTCCACGGCGAGCTTTATATGTTTATTAAGATTTAATAATATAATTGATTGAATTTATTACAATGATACAATTTTAGGAAAAAAATGAGCATTCTACATCAGGTGAGGTTGCCACTAAGGTGGCATATGCGGTCAATCGCGGAATCACAATTGAACGGGTTATAATTGTGTAATAATATAATGATTAAGTTTGCAGGATTTCTTATCGGCGGAAAACCGCGCAACGGAGGGGCAGATGGATCAGCAAGTCAGAGAAGATATCTACCGCATGCACGCGCAGATATGCAAGGCACTGGCGGACGCCAAACGCCTTTTAATCCTGAACGAGCTTCGCGAGGGGGAGATGACCGTCGGGGATCTGGCCGCATCGCTGGAGTTTCCCCAGGCGACGGTGTCGCAGCACCTGGCCATCCTGAGACAGCGCGGGCTGGTCTATTCCCGGCGTCACGGAGTGAACGTCTTCTACCGGATCGCGAACCAGAAAGTGATCCGGGCCTTCGACCTGCTCCGGGAAGTAATGGCGGAGCAGCTGGCCAAAGAACACGAGTTGCATGAGGCCTACAGCGAAGGCGCCACGGGCACCGAATAGAGTTTCTCCCCGGCCCAATTTTTTCTTCTTGTGATGTTGCATCGTGAGCCCCATTCCCAAAAAAGCCGCGTAACCCCATCCCGGGAACTTGACCCATGCTTCTGATATCCTTTGGCGGTATCGGGCTGATGCCAGAACCTGCTCGGCGGCCCGGCAGTAACGCATATGGAAAACATTCCCGAATTCATACTTTCGCAGCTGGAAACCTGGGGCTACCTGATAGTCCTTCTCGTAACTTTCCTGGAGAACTCGGCTTTTTTAGGCCTGGTCATGCCTGGGGACATAACTTTGCTGGTAGCGGGACTGCTGGCTTCGCAGGGAAGGCTGAACCTGTGGCTGCTGATCGTGATCGCGTCCATTGCCGCCATAGCCGGAGACAGCGTGGGCTATGCTATCGGCCGCTACGGCGGCATTAAGTTCATCCGCCGCTTCGGGCGCTATTTCTTCTTCAGGGAATCACACCTGCGGAAAACGCAGAAGTATTTCGACATCCATGGCGGCAAAACAGTATTTTTCGGCCGCTTTATAGCTGTAATCAAGGCATTGGGTCCGGTTGCCGCCGGAATCGGGCACATGCCCTACCCGACGTTCCTGTTTTATAACGCCTTTGGCGGCATACTCAGCGTGTCCTTCTTCCTCACGCTAGGCTATTTCTTTGGCGCCAGCTGGAGAGTGATCAGCGATTGGGCCGGCCGGGGCGGCGGCGCCGCCTTCACCCTTCTGGTTGTCATCGCTTTCGTGGTGTGGTTTGTTCGCCGCCGGCGGCGCCTCAAGGAGGAAAATGCTGCTCCCCCCGATTCAGCGACAGGCTGACAGCCGGAGAAGCCGGTTCTTCGCGCCCCGCCGCTCACGCCGCCACGGAATGGCGATTAACCAGGATATTCTCAGATCTCGATAACTTCTCCATCTTCGAGAATTCTCGTCCTCGGAAAGATCGCCCGGGCTGAAGCCAGCATCTGCTCGTGATACGAGGCCGGCCTGAGTGGAATCAGATGGCAGAGGATCAGTTCCCCGACCCCCGCGGCCGCGGCCATATCCGCGCACTGGCGCGCCGAGGCGTGAGCCGTATATGCTTCCCTGGCAATCTGCTCGGTGGCCGGGTCCTCCTCCTCGATCCCATCGATCCAGGCCTCATGGACCAGCAGGCTGACTCCCCGGGAGAACTCAACCGTGCCCGGATCACTGGCGGTATCGGTGACGAAAGCCAGCATGCCATCAACGCGATAGGCAACTGATGGATCCGGGTGGATCTGTTTCCTGACCCTGACCGATGTCCCCGCTATCAGGTGCTCGCCCTCGCCGAGCGGCTCAATACTCAGGTCAACCGGAAAGTCGCTGAGCGGTTGCGGATTGAAAGGCCTGCTAACGATCGAGGAAATGACCTGAAGAGGCTCGACTCCGGTGATGGCCGCCGCCGGCGCGTGCAGGCTCACCTTCCTTCCCTTGAACATTGCCGGCAGATAGACCAGCCCGGCCACGTGATCGAGATGGTAGTGGGTCAGGAACAGATGCACCTCGCGCCCGGGTTCCAGCTCGGGCCGGAACCGCTCCTCCAGCAGACGGGACAGGCCGGTGCCGGCATCAAAAATGAAGAGGGCCTCCGGCCGGCTGAGGATGGCGCAGGTGGTCTCGCGCCCGGGAGTGGGAATCCAGCCGCCGGTGCCAAGCAGAGAAAACTTTGCGTTCATCGCATACCTCTCTGGTTTGAGCCCATACGGGCAGCCTGTTCTCCTTTCAAGCCGGTCATGGAGCCAGCGGCTGGCCGTCGGTCAGTTCGTTTCCTGTCTGGCATACAGACTATGATATAGAATAGACAGCGGCCGTGCAGTCACGCAGCCGGGATATACGAGAAGCGGAGACTTTCATGAAAACCATGCTGAAAGAACTGGCACCGGGCAGGAAGATCACTGATTTCTTCGTCTGCGCCAGCAAGAACGTGAGGGTAGACAAAAATGGCAACAGGTTCCTGCATTTGAGGCTGACCGACGCCAGCGGCAATATTGGCGCGGTCATGTGGGAAGTCAGCGACGCAGTGGCGGAATGCTTCCAGCAGGGACAGGTGGTCAAGATCCAGGGCGCCGTCACCAGCGACCATCGCGGACAGACCCAGGTAAAACTGGACAAGATCAGGGCAGCCACCGCCGGCGACGACTTCGATCTTGCCGAGCTGCTCCCTTCGAGCGCCCGTGACCTGCAGGAAATGGAGGCCGAGTTGGCCGCTATCCGGGAGAGTATCGCCAGCCCGGATCTGGCTGTTCTCCTGGACGAGATCTTTAACGATGAAATCATCTACCGCCAGTTCTGCGAAGCGCCCGCGGCCAAGGGCGTCCATCATAATTACATCCACGGGCTGCTCGAGCATACGGTCTCGGTCTGCAGGGTGGCGGACGCCATTGCCGCTCAGTATCCCGGAGACGTCAACCGCGATCTGCTGGTGGCGGCCGCGCTGCTGCACGACATCGGCAAGATCAGCGAGTTTGATTACACCGTGGCAATCGATTATTCCGATCAGGGCCGGCTGCTGGGGCATATCATCATCGGCGAGAAGATAGTCAGCGACGCCATCGGCCGGCTGGATTCCTTCCCCGAGGAGCTCAGGTTGCAACTGCTGCATCTCGTCCTGGCTCATCATGGCGAGAAGGAATACGGCTCGCCGGTCAGGCCCAAGACGCTGGAAGGGTTCATCCTCAATCACGCCGATGACGTGGACGCCAAAGCCAATATCTTTACCCGGCTGCGCGCGGAGTCCGTGGAAAGCGGCACGGCATGGAGCCAGTTCCATCGGGTCCTGGACCGTTTCCTGTACCTGAGGAAAACGGAGGAATAGAAAGGTGCCTGGGCGTGGCCCGCGGCTCCTGCGGGATATTCCGGATTCCTGGCGCCAGGTCGGACTCATCTTTCTTATCACCCGGGGGGCGCTGTTCCTGCTGGCTCCGCTTGCTTATCTGACGCTTCCCAAGATCGACCCGGGGGCACAAGATTTCCCGCCCTTCGTCAGCCATCAACTCACCGACGCCTTCTCGGGAGCCGGTCACTACCTCTTTGACATCTGGGTGCGATGGGATTCTGTCTGGTACCTGCTTATCGCCGGCTTCGGGTATTCCCCCACGGATAACTCCACTGCCTTCTTTCCGTTATACCCCCTGCTGATCGCGGTGGCGCGTCCTTTGTTTTTGGGAAACGGCGTGCTCGCGGGACTGTTTATCTCCCTGGCCGCCTGCCTGGGAGCGTTTTACCTCTTCTACCGGTTTGTCGAGATTGACTTCGGGGACTCGGTGGCCCGCCGGGCGGTTTTGTACCTGGCGATCTTCCCCACTTCCTTTTTCCTCCAGTCAATCTACAGCGAGTCGCTATTTCTGTTCCTGACGATTGGCTGCCTGTACGCGGCCAGGCGGCAGGATTTTCTCATCGCCGGACTCTGCGGCGCCCTGGCCGTGCTAACCAGAAGCGCGGGTCTGCTTCTGGTAATCCCCCTGGTAATCATGTATTTCCAGAAACGGGGCTGGAGCTGGCGCCGGACGAGATGGGATTTGCTGTTTCTGCTGCTGGTTCCTATGGGGCTGGGAGCATGGATGCTTTACCTGTATATCCGTTTCGGCGACCCGTGGCTTTTTTCATCGGCGCAGGATAACTGGCTGCGGGGGTTTGCCCTGCCGTTTGGCCCGCTGGAAGGCCTCAGGCAGGGAGTAAAAGCGGCCTGGAACGGGATGGGGACGATTCTGGCCGCCGGAGACCGGGAATTTTACCTGCCGGTCGCCGATCGCGATCCGCGCCTGTGGGCGACTTACGATATTCTTAACCTGGGGTTCGCCCTGTCATTTCTGGCGCTGGCCATCGCGTCGTTCTGGAGACTGCCGAAAGCCTACGCGGCTTATGCTCTGGCGGCGGTGCTGCTGCCACTTTCTTTCCCTTCCGCTTACGTGCCTCTGCTCTCCATGCCCCGATTCGTGCTTGCGGCTTTCCCGGTGTTTATGCTGCTCGCGCTCTGGAGCGAGCGGCGCAGGTGGATTGACCTGACCGTCATTGTGATATCCCTTGTTTTCCTGGGTCTGTTCACCGCCAAATTCGTTACCTGGACCTGGGTGGCCTGAAACTCGAGTCTGTTTTTATCCCATTTTTGGGATTTTGGCCATGGATTCCCTGATCTTTTCCTCGGGATAGGCATAGTCGACCAGGTTGCCGCTCAGGAACTGGTCGTAGGCGCTCATATCGAAGTGGCCATGGCCACTCAGGTTGAACAGGATGATTTTTTCCTCGCCCTTCTCCTTGCACTGAAGCGCCTTGTCGATCGTCGCCTTTATGGCATGGCTGGACTCCGGGGCAGGGATAATGCCCTCGGCCCGGGCGAAGGACACCCCGGCTTCGAATACTTCCGTCTGATTATAGGCGACCGCGTCCATCAGACCCTGGTTCACCACAGCGCTGATCAATGGCGCCATGGCATGATACCTGAGGCCGCCCGCGTGTATACCGGGCGGAATGAAATCATGGCCCAGCGTGTGCATCAAAAACAGCGGCGTCGAGCAGAGGGTGTCGCCGAAGTCATAAGTGTAGGCGCCCTTTGTGACTGTGGGGCAGGAGCTGGGCTCTGCCGCCAGAAACTCTATCTCCTTCTCTCCGGAAAGCTTATCCCGCATGAAGGGAAACGCCAGGCCGGCGTAGTTGCTGCCGCCGCCGATGCAGCCGATAACGATGTCCGGGTATTCTCCCGCCATCTCCATCTGCAGCCGGCATTCCTCGCCCACCACCGTCTGGTGCAGCAGCACGTGGTTGAGCACGCTGCCGAGTGAGTAGTTGCAATCGTCATGAGTGGCGGCGTCTTCGCTTGCCTCGCTGATGGCTATCCCCAGGCTGCCTGGCGACTCGGGGTCATCCTCCAGGATCTTGCGGCCGGAGTTGGTGCGGTCGGTAGGACTGGCCAGCACTTCGGCCCCCCACACCTCCATCATGATGCGCCGGTAGGGCTTCTGGTCATAGCTGACCTTCACCATATATACAGTGCACTCCAGACCGAACATTTCCGTGGCCAGAGCCATGGAGCTCCCCCACTGGCCGGCGCCGGTCTCGGTGGCGATACGCTTGATGCCCGCTTCGCGATTGAAATATGCCTGGGCGATGGCGGTGTTGGGTTTGTGCGAACCGGCCGGGCTGACCCCCTCGTACTTGAAATATATTTTCGCGGGAGTGTCCAGCGCCCTCTCCAGCCTCATGGCTCTGATCAGCGGCGTGGGCCGCCACAGCTTGTAGATTTCCTGCACCTCTTCCGGAATATCGATGTGCCGTTCGGGGCTCACTTCCTGCATGATGATCGACATCGGAAAAAGGGGCTCGAGGGCGTCCGGTCCCACCGGCTCACCGGTGGCGGGATGCAGCGGCGGCTTCAGGCTGCCCTCGGGCATGTCCGGCACTATGTTGTACCAACTGGTCGGCATTCTGTCTTCGTTGAGCAACGTCTTGATGAACATCTTTCCTCCCATTTTTTGAGCCGGCAAATGAACATGGTGCGTCGCACTGCCAATTCTCGCACATAGATGAAAACCGCGGGAATCAAGGAAGATTATAAGGTTAATCAGGTTAAAGCGCGAATCCGGCTGGAAGAAAAAATTGCGGCGGGGAAACTGGGTTCAGGTGCTGCTGAAATCGGAGCTGGAGACGCGCTGATGCACAAGCCCGTTCAGCCAGGGCAAATGCTTGAAGGCGATAGTCTCCGCGTCCGCCCCGCAGGTGACCTCGAAGGCGTCGCCGGACAGCTCAGGCAACTTCCGGACCTCGATGAACTCCAGGCCCTTTCCCTCACAATGGTCGACCGCCACCTGTCCGGAACGAAACTCGTTCCGGTGAAGCCGGTATTCCTGCCGGGCAGAGCCGGCAGCTTCTTTCGTGACTTCGGTTGCCGCCTTGTAAGCGTAGTAGACGGCGGTGCCGTCGATGATGGTCACCGCCATGACAGCGATGATTATTCCCAAAAAGATAGCGGTTCCGAGGAAGCTGCCCTCCTCGTTCCTACACAGTTCCCGGATTTTCTTTGGTATACGCAAAGGAGCCTCAGTCAGCAAGTGTCATAAAATTATAATATTGCCGTAATAATATTCGGCATGAACCCGTTAAAAACTTTACCTTCTTCGCATAACAAACAGATAATAAGAGGCGCCCCCGGCAGTGGCAAGCAGCCCGGCAATCAGGACTATCCAGACCCTGGAAGTCACCGGCCGGATGCCGGCGCTGTCCGCTACCAGTGAATTGCCCCGCGATTCCAGGCTCGCCGTTATGCCCGACCAGCCCTCAGAGCGATAGGGCACGCGGATCTCCATGCTTCCAGGCTGGAGCCGGATATCCTGACTCCCTTCACCCGGGAACTCGACGGCCTCTCCCGCCAGCACCAGCCGCATGTTGAACGGATAATGATTCCCGTTTTGAATGGTTACGAGAGCCTCACCCTCGGCGTTTCGCTGCAGCCACGGGGTTTTCACTTTCACTTCGATCCCCGCGAGTTCACCCTCCACAAAACTGTTGACATGTTCCAGATAGGCGAGACCCAGGTTGGCCTCCTCAGGCGAAGCATTGGGTCTCAGGAAATACCCGCTTTCGGCCGTGTACATGTTTTTAACCAATTCAAGCAACTTTGGTTCATCGGTATCGACCGCCACACGGTAGGCCTCAAACAGCTCATGGACCCGGGCCAGTTCCTGATAATATGTCCGGGTGATATATCCCTCCTCCAGCGGATCGACATACCTCTGCAATGTGACCGGTTCAGTGCCGGGCCGGTATTTGTTCTTTGCCTGGCCCAGTGTCAGGGTCTGAATCCAGGGCTGGAGACTGAGCTCGGCGTAAACCCGGGCCCGGTCATCGGCCGTGAGCGCCGGATTGGATACCGGCGAAGCCGCCACTACCAGCGGGGACTCTGTCGACCTGTAGGCATTGGCAAGGACAGCGAAGAATGCATTGGGATCGGGCGCCTCGCCCAGAAGAACCGCGGAGGCGTCATCATCGGCAAAGATCGCCGTGATGCGCTCCCCGCCCAGGTCCCGCAGCCGGAAAAGAAGCTCGCCGGGCTGGATTCGGCCCGCGACCGACTGCCGGATGGAACCTGCCAGCACTGCGTACTCGCCGCCGGTGGCGGCCACGTATCGGAGAGAATCTGTCGTGAGGTCCAGGTTGGGTACGTAGGCTCCTTTGGGCACCGCCGGCAGGGCAAGGGCGCTGGTTAGCACGTCATGGCCGATACGGTATTGACCACTGCCGTCGGCCCAACCTTCCCGGGCCAGGAGCGGGAGGCTGGCAAACTGGTATGGCGTCGCGATGATTTCGGCATTGCCGGTTTCTGCCAGGTCCCTGAGCGACTCCAGGCAGCTGGCCGCCAGCTGCGCGGCTTCCAGCGGCGCGTCTTCACCCGCGCCGGGAATATCGCCGTTCTCCGCCGCCAGCGCGAACCCATCCGACATATCAGAAATCTGATCAAGGAGTGATCCCTCGAAGGCATACGTGGTACGGATGTTGGGGTATCTGGCCGCCATCTCATGATGCTGCAGGAGGCTGTCCGGTGTGCGGGGCTCATCCCGGCAGCGTTCCAGCAACCGGATCGTCTCGAACACCCCCTGGGGGCCGCGCTCCGGCGGAGAGCCGGCAGTCCAGAGCAGCACCAGGTCGATGGGCCCCCGGGCGCCGGGTTCGACTACCGCCAGCCAGGTGGTTCCGGAAAGCATCTCTCCCTGCTCTCCCACCAGGCTGATCTTGACCGGAAAACCTCCTGTACCCGCGCTCAGTTTCGCGACGTCGGTCTCGTAAAGCAGGCCGTTCTGGCCCGATACCCTGAATTCCTGATCGATGACGGCCTGGGAAACCGGCTCGCCCGATAACCTTTCCGGGGCCCGCGGGGAAGCGGGCGGGTATACGCTGATAATGAGATTACCGGACAGGCTTTCCTCTCCGGAATCCACGTTGATATTCAAGCCGATTTTATCGCCGGGTCCATAAACGAGTTTATCGGTAGTTACGAAAATGCCCGCGTCGCCCGCCAGGGCGCCGCTCTTGATAACGGCCGACTGAACAATCAGGAACAACAGCAGGATAACGCCAAGAGTGAGACATACGGTCAGCTTTTTTGACCGGCGGAGAGATATATTGTCGGCGGGTTTATTCAAGCAGGACCCTGATCGTGGTTGATCGCTGCCCCCCGGCCTGTCTCATGCTGCTTGCTTTCTGTCCACGAGCGTATGATAGCATAGCGCCTGACATTGATATCGGATATCGCAGCCGGGGGCAAATATCCTGAAGTTACTTTCGATCAGATGACCGGCAAATCCTTGCATACAGGCAAACCTCCATCCAGCGAGCTTGAAGAGATCGAAAAGGCTCTGGCACCCTTGATGGCGGCGCCCCAGGCTACTGCGATTTTCCTCGACCTCGACGGTACCCTGGCGCCGATCGTATCGCGGCCGGAAGCCGTCGCTGTCCCCGCGCCCATCAGCAAACTGGTGCGTGCCCTTTCCCGCATTTATCTGGCCGTCACCGTTGTCAGCGGCCGCCCCGCCACGGAAGCCAAACGGATTCTGGGAATATCGGAAATGGCCTATATCGGAAACCACGGACTTGAAACCATGCTTCCGGGAAGAGCCGTGGTAGTCAGCGAGGAGGTGCAGCCTTACCTGCCGCGGATACGTGAGCTGGTTGATTTCTGCCGCTCCCTTGAAGAAGCGCTGGAAGCCGGAGTCTGGGTCGAAGACAAGACGACAACCATGTCGCTTCATTACCGGCGCGCGCCCGATCCGCGGGAAGCAAAAAGGTTCATCGACGACAGGATAATGCCCAAGGTCCGGCAGCTTGAGCTGGCCCCCAACGAGGGACGCAGGGTGATCGAGATCAAACCGCCGGTCGACATCAACAAGGGCGTCGCGGTCGGCAAACTGCTTGACCTCCTGGAGGCGAAGCAGGCAATCTATATCGGAGATGACACAACCGATATCGACGCCCTCAAGGAATTACGCAAACGCAAGCGCCGCAAGAACGTGGTCATGGTTGGCGTGGGAGTGATATCGGATGAGATGCCGGCCGACCTGCCCAAGTACGCCGACCTGCTGGTCAAGCGGAGCAGCGGCGTGGAGATGCTGCTGCAGTTGCTGGCGGGGGAAGAGCTTTAATTCCGGGTTTACACCCGCCTGATTCATCCTCTTTAAAATCCCTTCGACCGGCAGCCTTGACGGTCCGCTGTTTCGCGAAAGTGCGAAACACGCTACAAATTCGGCAATGACCGCTGCGCAGAAACATCATCACAGTTTATGGATGGCGCTTTGCGGTGATTCTATTAGAGATGCAAATGAGGAGCTGCCGCCCGGCGGCAATCCCCTTCCGCAGCGGTAAAATCTTTACACATCGCCGTGGTGTGGTTAAAGTAGGTCGGAATCAAGCACGGAAGGAGAGTCATACATGTGCAATTATGAAGTCCTGGAAGCCATTCGCGAGCAAATGGAGAAGCTGATCCTGCACGCCTGCGATCTCCGGAACAGGTTCCACGACGTGGAAGAGGAGTTCCGCATCGGCAATCTGGATCGAAGCACGCTCAGCTCTCTCAATCAGGCGGTGCACAAAATTGAAACCGACGCCGGCGCTTTTGAAAAGCTCCTTAAGGGCAGCGCCCGGTGAAAACCGGCAATAACGAGGCTGAAGCTCCTTGAGCGCCGCGAAAAAAGAGGTCTCTCCCGCCCAGGCCGCTCTGCTGAGAAGCCTTCCTGCCGTGGAAGAGGTGCTGGAGGCTCCTCTGCTGACGGACGCGCTTGCGGATTACGGGCGGGAACTGGTGGTGGAGTCGGTGCGGACAGCGCTCGAGCGGCTGCGTAAAAGAATCATGGCCGGAGAGGATGTCGCGCCCGCTGAGGCCGAACCGGCCGGGGTTGCCGATGCCGCTGCCGTGGAAGCCCGACGGGTGGCCCTGCCACATCTGAGACCGCTAATAAACGCCACCGGTGTCGTCCTGCACACAAACCTGGGCCGGGCGGTCATGGCCCCGGAAGCCATCGAGGCCGTCGGCGAGATCGCTTCCGCCTACTCGAACCTCGAGTACGACCTTGAGGCCGGCCGTCGAGGCTCACGCCATGACCATATAACCAGGCTGATCGTGGCGCTGACGGGAGCCGGGAACGCCCTGGTGGTAAACAACAACGCGGCGGCGGTGCTGCTGGCCCTTACGGTTTTCGGCAGCGGCCGCGAGGTGGTTGTATCGCGCGGCGAGCTTATCGAAATCGGCGGCTCATTCCGCATCCCGGACATCATGGCTTCCAGCTCGGCGCGCATGGTGGAGGTGGGCACCACCAACAAGACAAAGCTGAGCGACTACGAAAACGCGATTGGACCGGACACAGCCATGCTGCTGCACGTGCACACCAGCAATTACAAAGTGGTGGGCTTCACCGCGGAAGTCGATATCGGCGACCTGGCCCGGCTGGGCCACGAGCGGGGCCTGATCGTGGCGCACGACCTGGGCAGCGGCGTGCTAGCGGATATGCCGGTGCTGGCTGATGAGCCGTCGGTTCACCAGAGCCTGGCATCGGGAGCGGATATCGTCACATTCAGCGGCGACAAGCTGCTGGGCGGGCCCCAGGCGGGCATCGTCGTGGGAAAGAGCGAACATATCGAGAAGATGAAGAAGCATCCCATGGCCCGGGCCATGAGGGTGGACAAGATGACCCTGGCTGCGCTGCAGGCGACCCTGGCTGTCTATCTGAAGCCGGAGGAGGCCATCAGGCGTATCCCCACGCTGCGGATGCTCAACGAGAGCGATGGATCGCTGCTGACACGGGCCGAGAAGCTGGCCGGGCAGATCCGCGCCGTCACTCCGGATCTCGCCGAGGTAGACGTGGAGAAGGCAGCCTCCAAGGTGGGAGGCGGCTCGCTGCCGCTGCTTGAGATCGAATCGCACGTATGCGCCGTGACTCCGTTCAACATCACTGTTGACGAGCTGGCCGCCAAAATCAGGCAAGCCGACCCGCCGGCCATCGGCCGCATCCACAGGGAGAAGCTGCTGCTGGACGTGCGCACGATCCTGCCGGGGCAGGGGGCGGCGCTGGCGGTGGCGATCGGCGAGGCTCTCGGCGGTCCAGTCACGGAAAGACCGGAGGAGGCCTAAGCCACGAAACTGGCTCGGCAACATCTTGTCCTGGGCACGGCCGGCCATATCGATCACGGCAAGACGGCGTTGATCAAGGCGATGACCGGCATCGACACGGACCGGCTCAAGGAGGAGAAAGAGCGCGGCATCTCCATCGAACTGGGCTACGCGCAGCTGGAGCTGCCCTCGGGCACCCGCATGAGCGTGGTGGACGTCCCCGGCCATGAGCGCTTTGTGCGAAACATGGTGGCCGGAGCCAGCGGCATCGACATCTTCCTTCTGGTGGTGGCCGCCGACGATGGCGTCATGCCCCAGACCCGCGAGCACATGGCCATCATCGAGCTGCTCGGCATCCCCCAGGGGCTGGTCGCCATCACCAAGACCGACCTCGTGGATGAGGAGATGGTCGAGCTGGTGAAAGCCGACATAGAAGATTTTCTCTCCGCCACGCCATATGCCGGTTCCCCTGTTGCCGCGGTCAGCTCCAAGACCGGCGCTGGCCTGCCGCAGCTCCTGGGGATGCTGGAGGAAGCTGCGGCAAAGGCACAGGCGCGCCAGGCATCTCCCGCCACCAGGCTGCCGGTTGACCGTGTCTTTTCCCTGAAAGGCATTGGCACGGTCGTGACCGGCACGCTCTGGGCGGGACAGATTTGCGCCGAGGACGCGCTTTGGCTGCTGCCCGACCATCTGGCCGCCCGCGCCCGCGGCGTACAGGTGCATGACCGTGCCGTCGAATGCGCCGAGGCCGGCCAGAGGGTGGCCATCAACATCTCCGGAATTGACAAAGAGAAGCTGTCCCGGGGGCAGATGATCGTCACGGGTGATGAGCTCACGCCCACTTACATGGTGGACGCCCGAATCAGCCTGATCGAGTCGGCGCCCGGCCCGCTCAAGTACGGGGCCCAGGCCCGCTTTCACCACGGCACCGCCGACGCCACCGCCAAGCTGATGTTCGCCGACCGCGACCGGCTGGCCCCGGGGGAGAGCTGTTTCGCCCAGGTGCGTCTGAAGACCCTGATCGTGCCGGCGCGGGGTGACCGGTTCATCCTGCGGTCCTTAAGCCCCGTCACTACCATTGGCGGCGGCGTGGTGGTTGATCCCATGCCGCGCAAGCATGGCCAGGGGGAGGAGCACGTCCTCCGGCTGGAGACTCTTCAGGGCGGCAGCCCGGCCGAGATAGTCGCTTTGTTTTTACAGGAAGCCGTCCCCGGCGGCCTGACAGCGGCAGAGCTGGTGGCCCGCAGCCAGCTGACTCCTGAAGTAGTGGGAACTGCCCTGGGCGATGAGACCGTCGGCGCCAGGGGATCTGCCGGCGCGGACATCTACTTTTCCCCGGAATGGTTGGCTGAATTCAGCAGGATGGCCCTGGAAGCGCTGACCCGGCGGCAGAAGGATTCGCCCGCGGATCCCAGTATGACGGCGGAGGCAATCGCCAGAGCCACGGGCATGACAGCTTCCAGCCGGGATTACCAGGAGCTCATGGCAGGCCTGGTGGAAAGAGGCGAGGTCGCATTCAAGGACAGCCGCTACTCTCTGGCAAGTGCCGAGGCGAAGCTGTCAAAGAGCCAGAAAAAAGCAATAGAGTCAATCGAGCGGATCCTGGCCGAGGCTGGACTGGCGCCGCCCGCGCTCCCGGAACTGGGCAAGACCGCCGGCGCCCAGCCTCAGGAGGTGAAGCTGCTGATGAAGCTGCTGGTCGACGGCGGCAAGGCTGTGAAGGTCAAGCCCGATCTGTATTTTGCTCCGGAACCGATGGAAAAGGCCCGGCGGGCCGTCATTGAAAAATGCCGGAGGGACGGCCGGATCACCCTGGCGGAGTTCCGCGACATCCTGGGCATCAGCCGCAAGTTTGCCCAGGCGCTGCTGGAATATTTTGACCGCACGGGAATAACCAGGCGCGAAGGCGACTACCGGGCCCTGAGAAAGAAGGCAATTTGATGCCGGTGTCATGGGTAATACTCCCCGGTCTGCCGAGGGAGCGCAGAGACCGAAAATCAGCTCTTCGTACATGTCAGCAACATTCTTTTTGGAAAGGAGACATGTTGTGAAGAAAATACCGATACCGTCTCCGACGAGACCGAGGAGAGCGGCTCGATGCCCTTCTATTGATCGCTGACAAAACCGGAGATGGATTGGCCTACGGGAGAATATGAGGTGACATTGACGCTTTCAAGCGACAATAGCGAGCCGGTCACCAAACCGTTCAGCATCAGGTGAGCCGATGAAGTCCCCCGCCTTGGGGGTATGCTAAGATTCACTAGGTGACGGCACAAGCAACGATCACCTGGTCGCTTCTCAGGCGCCGGCGGCGACTGTCATTCTGGAGCGACCTCAGGAATGTGGTTCAGCGAAGCGAAGAATCTGCTTCTGGCGGCGCCATCACCGCACGGGAAGGCAGGGGTCTGGTGGCCCAGCCGGTCTTCAAAACCGGTAGGCGGCGGTAACCCCGTCGTTGGTAGGTTCGATTCCTACGCCTTCCCGCCATTTATCTTAAACTGATCATCCTATTAGCTCAGGTTATACCCAAAATTGTCATTCCGAAAGAGCGTAGCGACTGAGGAATCTGCTTGTTAAGGGGAAAAGCAGATCCTTTCGTCGCTTCGCTGCTCAGGATGACAAGCTTCCTGAGCTAATAGGATGAGAACTGATCTTAATCTGAAGATTTCTTGAGGTAATTTTCTGGACTTCACATCCATCCCCGGCGCCGTGTGGAGCGACAAATTAAACGCCTTTCCGCTTAAACGAAAGCACTAAACGGGGCCAGGAGGTAACGGAAGGTAAGACCCGTACCGAACTTCAAAACCGGTAGGCGGCGGAAGCATAGTTAAACCCCTGCGTCGTTGGCAGGTTCTCTTACTACGCCTTCCCGCAGGTTTTATCGCTCTTATCGTCTTTCATATAATGACAGGCGATAAGGTGATTTTATCCATTTGTCCACTTCGTACCAATCACTGTTCAACCCCTGGTATAAACCATCAGCAATGTGATATGAATCGGATGTGCCGTCACCGGCCAGTATCCAGACTCTTTCAGCATCAAGCAACAGGCTTGAAATCACCGGCCTCAGATCTTCTCCGGAAATCCAATTATCCTCACTGAGGTCGCCGTAGAAGTTCTGATAACCTGACCATGCCTGTCCTCGATCCAGAAGGAAGAACCGGTTCTTCTGGTCATTTAAGCCTCCCAGGGTCACCACATCATTTGGGTACTGCGATTCAGCAACGACGCAATGGTGCACCGGAAAGCAAAGCAGTCTATCGTTATATTTTTGATTTTGGGAAACCACGGTCATCATGGATCTGATATCCCAGTTAGGTTTCTTTACCGCTGGAAGTGTCCCATAAACGGTAATCAGGAATATTGCAGCAAAACCCAGCAGCAGGCCGAGCTTACGTGGCGAAGCTGCAATGAGGCGGCCAAGAATGATCAGGAAGAGGGGGGTTGCCCAGGAATAGAAACGGAAGACGCCGGCGCCATAGGGAAGCAATGCAAACAGGAATACCGGCCCGGTGACAAGCAAAAGAACGGATATTGAAAGGGCCATAAAATTCTTTTCCCAAATAACCTCTCTGACCTTTCGTGACGCGATGAAAAGCAGAACCAGAACAAATGATAACGATAAGAACAGTAAAATATGCCGCGCATATACGTTAGCTCGCAAGGGCCCTCCGATAAGGACAACTGGGGAGGCCATAATGCCGTTAAAAAATTTTGAAATAAAAATTGAAAATGTCGATGCCTCCATCAAGGAGCCTGCATCCGCTGCTCTGCGTGTGTAATTCATAGACATGCCGACAAGTAATGCGCTTTGGGCTGCCAGCGCCAAACCCCCGACCAAAGACCAACCTCTGAGATACCACTGTCTTCTTAAGAGGAAGAACGTAATCAACTGAGCGAGCAGCAGGACAGGAGTAAAAAAGTGAGAAAAAACAGCAATGGTGGTTGAGGCGTAATAAAAAATCCAGTTTGGCCGGCCACCCAGCTTGATTCCCCTCAAGAGGCAATAAAATGAAAGCATGCTTATGAAGGCTACCCAAGAATAATAGGTGGCCTCCCGGGAATACCAAATCAGGAAGGGAGAAATGCTTGCCAGGGCACTGGCCCACAAAGCGGCTCTATTATTAAACATCAGGCTACCGATGAGAAAAACTACCACGATTGTGGCCATGCCCCAGATGACTGAAAATGATCTTACGCCGGCATCGCCGGTAAAAAGAGAAAACCAAAAATGCCCGAGGTAAAAATAGACCGGAGGGTGCATGGCAGAAGCCTGCTCGACTAATATCTCAGTCAGCGGAAACCTGCTGCTCCAGACGGCATAAAGCTCGTCGTACCATAAACTTTCTTTACCGAGACGCCATATCCGAAGCCCGGCTCCGACCAGAAGAATCAATACCAGGATAATAATATTTTTATATTTATCAAACATTTGGTGAATCGCCAGGGTAGAAAACACACCTCTTCGAAACGGGTCAAATAAATATACTGGATTCTATGAAAAATTGATATATAAATCCAAAAAGATTACAAAAAAACTTCAGGAAATGACAGCACTTCAGCGGAAGATTTAAGACGGCGACTTTTCCTGCGCCTGCCCGCGAGCTATCTCTTCTTCAAAATGTATAGAACATGTACATGTACTATCCGCGATTATAATTTGCATTCGGTAGCACCATACGCGAATATCATCGCAAAATGTACACACGAAAATTCTGGCTCAACAAAATTAAATACGCCTGGAAGAAAGAACAGTAGTTATTCCGGCTGGAGAAGCGCTGGTCATTTCAAAGATTTATGGAGCTTCTGTTTGAAGAACAGCGGCGGTATATTCGAAGCTACCTCGTATGCCAAGCCCTGTGAGATCAACAGAAGAACCGTTGCCAATTATCTCGAAAACGGTCTGGCTCTCAGGTTTATCGGGATTTCCAGCCTGGCCGAATCCTTGGCGAGCCCGAGATAATTCAAAAAGTTGTCTTACTAAATATGCCGGGTTGTGGATTGAAAAAGGAAAAGGAAAGACTTAACGCCTTAAAC
>JACUUL010000096.1 GCA_014859345.1 Thermoleophilia bacterium | reverse complement strand
GGCTGGCGACGCTTTAATGACAAACAACCCGGATCTCTTAGTCCTTTTCCATGATTTGGCCTCTGATCTCACCCTCTGGATATGCGGCAGTATGAACATTGACATAGGTGTTGCCGGCCTTGAATTCAGCCAGCAGCTCGTTCAGGCTCATGCCCGCCATTTGTCCCTCGAGATCATCCACGGTGATAATCCCTTCAGCAAGCAGACCATCGACTTCCCCGGCCACGGGAGTGGCCAGCAAAGTGACAATGACGGGACCGTCGCTACCTGCAGGGGCCATGTGTATATGCGCCGCCTGGGGATCCATCAGGCCGGATACGGACAATTTGAATTCCAGAGCTGTGCCGTCTCCGGTCAGTTCGAATTCCGCTTCCCCTTCGGCCTGGGTTGTCACCGGCTGGGTTTCCTCCTGCCCGCTAAGTTTGGCCTCGAACTTGTCCTCGTCCTTTACGGTCTTGTCGGTCTTGGCGGTCCTGTCAGTCTCAGGGCGGGTTTCAACGGTGATAGTTTCTTCACCGCAGCCCGCAAAAACGAACAATGCCATGACGGCTGCCAGCGCCGCAGGCAGAACGGTTCCGGCCTTGCCGAAATAAATCCTGCTTCTTCGCATGATGCCTCCTTTTTGATTAGGCGGCCTTTCGCTTCAGCGGCGTTCGGCCGTATGCGGTGATACCTCAAGCCGCCAGTCTTTAAACAACCCGGAAGGGCAGCCACCTTGCGTGGGATGGCTTCGCCAGAGCCTGGGCGGGCTTGCCGGGATGAAAGGAGGATGAGATCGCATGTGGTCGAGATGTTGAAAGCTGAGCCTGCCGGTTGACGAACTGTCAAGCCGGGGAGCAAGGTTGCCGGAATGCGCTCAGGAGAGCGTGGCGGGCGGCATTATACGGGTGGCCAGGCCATGGAGACGTTGCCAAAAAACTGGCTGAGGCGGGAGGATTCGAACCTCCACCGGCGGATCCAGAGTCCGCTGTCCTACCATTAGACGACGCCTCAAAACGATTTATAGATTAGCATAGGATTTTTTTTCCTGCCAGAAAAAAGGAAGTTCTGTGGAGGAGAACTTCAAGGATAAACGCCGCATTCCGAATATTTAAGAAGGCAAAACGCATGCTTGTTAAAGATCCGGAGGCTGATTTTATTGAAAGATATCAAAAAACACCTGAATATCATGGTAGATCGCGATGCGTCGGACTTGCATCTTAAAGCCGACAGTCCGCCGGTGATACGGATTGACGGTCAGCTCATCAATCTGGAAGAGCCGCCGATATCGGCCGATGAAATGAAAGAATATGCCGCGTCATTGATGACCGACCGGCAGATAGGAATATTTTCTGAACAAAACGAAATTGATTTCGCCTATGGCCTTTCCGGCATCGGGCGTTTCCGGGTCAACATTTTCCGTCAGCGGGGTTCGATCAGCATCGCCATGCGTCAGGTTGTCCAGGAGATTCCCGGCTTCGCGGAACTGAACCTGCCACAGGTCCTGAAGAGGATCTCTTTGGAGCCCCGGGGCATGGTTCTGGTCACCGGCACCACGGGCAGCGGCAAGACAACGACCCTGGCTTCCATGATTGACCACATCAATGAGAGCGTGCGCCGTCACATAGTCACGGTGGAAGATCCAATCGAAATAGTGCATGGCGACAAGAAATCGATGATCAATCAACGGGAGATAGGCATCGATACCCGCAGCTACTCCACAGCCCTGCGTTATGTGCTCAGGCAGGATCCTGATGTCATCTTCATCGGAGAGATGCGCGACCTGGAGACGGTGCGCACCGCCATGACTGCCGCTCAGACGGGACACCTGGTACTCAGCACGTTGCATACCATTGATGTCAGCGAAACCGTAAACCGCATAATTGACTTTTTTCCCCTGCATCAGCAAAAGCAGGTACGTATCATGCTGGCCGGCTCGCTGAAGGGAGTGATTTCGCAAAGGCTTTTGCCCAGCTCCGAGGGGCAGGGACGAATGCCGGCCGTGGAGGTGATGGTAATGACCAAGCGCATCCGCGACATGATCGTCGACTCGGAACAGACTCATCGTATTTATGACGCTATCCGCGAAGGCGACTATTATGGCATGCAGACCTTTGATCAGTCGCTGCTGGGCCTCTTTCGCGCGGGCAAGGTAACGCTGCAGGACGCGGCCGCCGTGGCTACCAGCCCGCACGACTTCAAACTGATGGCCCAGCAGGAGGGCTTCGATGTCTCCCTGATCAGCGGCGTCGTTTAAAAATCACGCGTAATAAAGAACCTCTGGAAAGGCCCCTCCACAGGGGCCTTTCTGTCTGATAAAACTGGGGAGCGACGCACCGGCTTGCGTTCTGCTAAAATAACCGGCGGTGCTCCGGGGAATATCAGCAATCCAGCATCCAGAATCCAGAATCCGTCCAACGGGGTGTGGCTCAGCCTGGTAGAGCGCACGGTTCGGGACCGTGAGGTCGGCGGTTCAAATCCGCCCACCCCGACCA
>JACUUL010000048.1 GCA_014859345.1 Thermoleophilia bacterium | reverse complement strand
CTCCTCAGAATTACAACCTGAGGATGGGGCGATTCCCTCCTCGTTATGACATCCTGAGGATAGGTTGCTTCGCTCCTCGTAGAAACATCCTGAGGATCGGGCGATTCGCTTCAGAATGACAAACTAGGATGGGGCGCTTCGCCCTGGATATGACTCAAAACAAGCGATTCCGGTTTTGATTGTAGACGCCCGGACATATTCCCGGATATAATTGCACATCAAATCGACGCAATTCCGAAAGGAGATCCGATGCCCATGAAAATCCTGATTGCCACTGACGGTTCCAGACGTTCGGAGAAAGCGGCTTCCAAAGCGATCGAGATGGCACAGAGCTGCAGCGGCTCGCTGAACATAATCAGCGTGGTCGATGCGGGTTCACCCCGCTCCGCTATCGACATCGACCCCTATGATATCGAGGATGAAAGCATCCTCAAAGAGCTCGATGAGAAAAAGAAGAAACCTGAAGAGGCGTTTGTGGAGCGGATCAGCAATATGGCCGCCGAGTCAGACGTCAAGGCCGGCACCGAGGTAAGGATAGGCGATCCCGCCGATGAGATCCTTGATTATGCGAAAGAGACTGCCTCGGACGTTATTGTGATTGGCTCTCACGGACGCGGAGCGGTTGCCAGCGCCGTTATGGGCAGTACCAGCCTCAATCTGGTGCGCAAAGGGAATGTGCCGGTGCTGGTCGTGCCTGCCCGGGAAGACTAAAAAAGATTTATCCCTTCCACTTCATTGAAGTGGCCGTTCCAAATCACGCGTTGACTGGTAAAGACCTCGCGATCTGGCGCTCCCGGATTACCGGAGTTGTATGAACCGGCATCATAGCCGCGGACCTCGACGGGACCGTTCATGACGCCTGGGAATGTTGGCGTCCGGGTTTCCCCGGGGGCGATTTTGAGGACTCTGACTTTCCGACCCGCTATCCAGATCTCGGCAACGATAGTCTCATCCCCCGGATTCGCCACCAGCACCCAGTTGGTCGAGCCAGGTGAAACCTGATCATACCAGCTGAAGAAATACCGGGGCGCCAGACGGTCCCTGGGAATGCCGGCTATCTCGCCGAATGAATTGCCGAACAATGTCCTCTGGCTCGTATAGAAGTTCATGTTGGCCTCGCCGGGACTGGCTGGGTTGAATGAAGCCGGGTCATAGCCCCTGATCTCCACGGGCCCGTTCAGAACGCCGGGAAAACTGGGGGTCAGGCTGCCACCGGGCGGCACCAGGAAATACTGGTCTCCTGTGGCAGAATTTATCATTTTATCGCCCCCCAGACTGATCTCGACCGCCAGCGGCTGGGAGGGATCCGGATTGCCTACCAGGATCCACGTCCTGGCGCCGGGGCTGCTCTGGTCATACCAGGTGAAAAGATAGTCGCTGCCAAGGTCATCGGCCGGAATGCCGATGGCCTCGTTGAAGTTGCCGTTCCAAAGCACTCGCTGGGTCGCGATTACTTCGCGGGGAGACGAAGGGTTCCCCGGCTCGTAAGCCACCACCTCAACGGGCCCTCCTATCACGCCGGGGAACTCCGGTGTCACACTGGTGCCGGGAACTATACCGTAGGGCCCCTGGTTCATCTTCCTGCCGGCGATGTATATGTCGGCCTCGACGGTCGACGTTCCCGGGTTCGCGATCAGCACCCAGTTCCGGGCGCCCGGACTCTGCGAGTCGTACCAGGTGAAGAAATAACGGCTGGCCAGCCGGCCCTCCTCCAGGCCGTTTACCTCCTTGAAAGAATTTCCGAACAGTGTCCTCTTGCTGACGATGGCCGAGTCTCCGTCAAGGGCCGACATCCTGACGGGTCCGCCGATTTTTCCCGGGAAGCTCACCGGCAGTGATTGATTCGGCCTCACGGTAACCTGCGATCCGTTGGCTCTCTGGCCACCCACGAACAGATCGAATGCGGTATTACTGTTGCCGGTGGCAGGATTGCCCATGACCAGCCAGTCGCGCATGCCCGGACTGAGCTGGTCGTACCACGTAAAATAGTAATTTTTTGGCGGCGGCATGGTGATGAAGGACCAGGTATGGCTCTCGTCCATGGTATTTCCCGCGGTGTCGACGACATCCCCGCCTATGGTGGCTTCATATACCGTCGAATAATCGAGGTCGGATCCCGGATCCAAACGGGCAGTCCTGGCGCCCGGGTCATAGCTGACAGCGGCCGGAACCGCCTCTGTGTCACCAGAGGCCCTTAGGGTGAAGCTGTCCGCGTTTATCGTGGAAGCAGACATGTCCTTGGAGAAAACCGCGGTAATGTGGCTGGAGGCGTAGGCGGTGGCTCCGCTGGCCGGCGTTGTGGACGTGACTGCCGGCGGGGTGTCATCAAACGTGGGAATATATGTGACCGACGTTTCGTAATCATGGATGGGCACAGGCACATTGGTTGCCGTGTAGGTGGTGCCGTGGTCGCTTATGGAGAACTTGCTGATGGTTCCTTCGTCATAGCCGGCGGCATCGTACACCTTCAGATACCAGCGATTCTGCCAGTCGGGAGGAAGATATCCAGCGCCGCCGGAGATATCCACGGTCGTGTATATGTTTCCGGCCGAGCCTCCCACGCGGTTTGAGATAACTGTGCTCCAGACCGGGTCGTCGGGATTGCCGACACCCAGGGTGACAACCAGGTCCCCCCGGTAGGTGTGGTCTATCTCAACGCGCGCGGTCGTCTCGGACCCGGCCGTGCTGCCTATGCCGACGGCCTCGAATCCGTTCTCCACAGCGGCTACCTCGGGACTGGATTCGCCAAAGAGGTCGGCCGCCGCCAGAACGCTGGCGTCGCGCGCGTCCGCGAACTGCGAAGTTGCGTTCAGGTAGAGAGTCAGAGCGCGGTACCAGATCTGCTCTGTCTTGTCTCTGCCGATCGCTTGCGCCACGTTGTAGGCGGCCTTGTTGGGAATGCCGCTGTTTACGTGCACTCCGCCGTTGTCGCTGCTGGTCTGGACGTAGCTGTTCATGTGGTCCGGCTGACCGAACTCTGGCGGGTTCGAGAGGCTCCTCAGAGCGTTGCCCGAAGTCCCCGGCCTGAATACGTCCTCGCCCATGAGCCAGTTGGTGCGTTGCACCATGACGCCGAAAACATCGGAAAAAGATTCGTTGAGGGCTCCGGACTGATGGGAATAGATCAGACCGGCGGTGTGCTGGGTCACACCGTGGGTAAACTCATGGGCAACTATGTCAAGCGCATTGCCGAGCGGGTCAAAGATGTAGCCGTCGCCGTCTCCATAGACCATCTGGTAACCATTCCAGAACGCGTTGTTATAGGAGCTGCCGTAGTTGACGGTAGTCGTGATGGCGGCTCCGGAGTCATTGAAGCTGTCGCGGCCGAAGGTGTCATAATAATAATCGTAGGTGGTTCCGGCATTGTCGTGCGCGTTCCGGGCTATGGTATCGTCGGAAGTGCTTCCTTCCGCGATCAGCAGCGTGCCCGGGAGCCTTGTCCCGTTGCTGGCGCTGTAGGTCCGGCGGTTTTTGGCATCCTGAAGATTATCGTAACTGTTTGCCACCTCACCGTTGTGGGCGTCCACGAAATAGACCATGCGCAGCGGTGGTTCGTCGGCGGCCAACGTCACTTTCCAGGTAAGACGGCGTGGCTCTCCGGCGGGAGCCAGCACGGTAAGCAACGGCGGCTCCCGGTCAGGGGAGGGCGCGGCGTGGCCCAGATCGTCCCGCGCGATCTCGATCGCCTCATCTACACTTATGGCTGGCTTGACATCGAGCTCTATGTCCGGCACGTACCTGCCGTTGACGGCCGTTATCTGGCCCTTTGCGGAGAAATGTACCGCCATGGCCGCGGCGAAGACCGGCACACCCCTGTAATATTGATCCATGTGCAGATGAGTAGTGCCCAGCTCATCGCTGATTTCTCTCTTTACAACAAATTCACCTTCCGGATCGGACATGCGGTAAAGACCGATGTTCGCCTTGAAAAAAGCTGCCGCGGCTTGCAGGTGGCCGGCGCCCGCGGGCGTGGGGATGGCGCCGGTAAGAAAGGCCGGCACGCCTGTCTCCTTGTCTAGCCGTACTGACGCCATCTGGCCCGAAGCCAGGAAGACCTGGTCGTATTTATCGCCAGTCTTATCGGGATAGCGAAATTTCGGGGCGTCTCCGGCTTCGAAAAATGGCTTCGTGGAGTAATCCGGATTCAACGAGAAGCGGGACGCGTCATCCGGGGAGGCGAGCTCTTCCAGGGAGGCGGAGCCGGTAAACCCGGCCAGGTACAGGAACGCGAAAGCCGCAGTCAGGAAAACTGCCAGAGATGCCGCTGTGCGACGCCCCCCCTGGGACCATCTGTTTCTTCTGCCTGAGCCCATGTTCACCGCACTTCAGGAAGCCGGCGGCTTGCGTTTTTTCCTTACAGCGCTTTCGGTAACACGTGCGCCTCCTAACAACACTTCGGCAATAACGGGAATGCCTTAAGGAATTTGTTGAAGGCTTCCGGATGCACACGGGCTATGCGGAAACGGAACGCCCGAATTCCTTTGCCATCAAGCAATAAGGAGATTTGCGCCGCGGGATATTGCGCTGAGGCTTTACGTTAAGGGCTTCAGCTGGCTTTGCGGGGCTTCAGCTGGCTTTGCGGGGCTTCAAGCCGAGGGCTTGAACGCGGGGGGCTTTACCTCCGGGTCTTTAGCGCTGGGGCTCGATTATTACCTTCACTGAGTCCCGGGGATTTATGACGAGATCGAAACCGCTCTCGATCTCAGACAGGGAAAGGCGGTGGGTGATCGTTTGGCCGACCGGCAGGCGGCCGGCCCTGATGAGCTCCAGCGCCGCGCGGCAATCAGAGGGGCTGCCCGCGTAGCTGCTGGTCAGGGTTGCCTCGTTGCGCCAGAAGAACTCGTTCACAGGCAGCGGATACGTCACTTCGGGTCGGGTCGTGGCGAAGAAAAGCACCGTTCCGGCGCGGGAGACCGACTTAAGCGCCTGCTCGATTGCTGGCGCTGCCCCGGCGCAAAGCACAACGATGTCCGCGCCGCGGCCGCCGTTGAGCTCGCGGAACCGGGCCGGGACGTCTTCAGAGGCTTTGATGGTCTCCTCGGCCCCCAGCTGCCGCGCCATCTTCAAGCGGTAATCAATTACGTCCGTGGCCACTATGCGGCCGGCGCCCAGGGCCCGGGCGGTCATGACATGGAGGAGACCGGATATGCCGGCGCCGATGACAAGCATCGAGGCGCCCGGCTTCAGCCCGGCCTGCTGCTGCCCCCTGAGCACACAGGCCACGGGCTCCACGAAGGATCCCTCTTCATACGAAACGTTATCCGGCAGCAGGAAGGTGCCCAGTTCGACATTTATCGCGGGCACCCGCACGTATTCGGCAAAGCCGCCCGGGTCGAAACTGGTCGTGCGCAGAGTCTCGCAAACGGTATGATGGCCGCTGGCGCAGTAATGGCAGGCCATGCAGGGCACGTGATGGGTGACAGCCACACGGTCGCCCATGGAGTAGGCCGTAACGCTTTCTCCCACTTCGACGATTTCGCCGGCGATCTCGTGCCCCAGCACCAGAGGCACCTTGTGGATGCGATACCATTCCATGACGTCGCTGCCGCAGATGCCGCTGGCCTCGACGCGCACCAGCAACTCGTCCGGACCTATCCCCGGCACGGGCCTCTCCTCGATCCGCAGATCGGTATTGCTGTAATAGACAGCTACGCGCATGGAACTACTGCCTGGCTGCAGCTTCCGACTTTTTGCTTTCGTAAAGCTCCATGGCCTCGCCGGCGCCGGCGCCTTCGTGAACCACGGCGCGGACCGCCTGGATCATGGCCACCGGATCTTCGGACTGGAAGATATTGCGGCCCATGTCCACGCCGGCGGCTCCCGCGTCGATGGCGCCGCGGGCCATCTCCAGCGCCTCGCGTTCCGGAATTTTCTTACCTCCGGCTATGACCACAGGCACCGGGCAGCTCTCGGTGACCGTCTCGAAATCATCCACGTAATAGGTCTTGACGATATCGGCTCCCAGCTCCGCCCCCAGCCGCGAGGCCAGGCGCATGTACTTGGCGTCGCGAACCATGTCGCGGCCCACGGCGGTCACGCATAGAGTGGGAAGCCCCCAGGCTCTGGCTTCGTCGATGATCTCAGCAAAAGCCAGGATGGTGTCGCGCTCGTACCGGGCACCAACCATGATGGAGAAGGCCACGCAGGAAGCATTCAGCCGGATGGCGTCCTCCACCGAGCAGGTGACGCCCTCGTGAAGCAGCATCTCCGTGTTGAGGATGCTGGTCCCGCCGGAAACCCTTAGGGTAATGGGCACATCAATTCCTGGATCGATGTAGTAGCGGAGCGCCCCCCGGGTCAGCATAAGGGTGTCGGCATAGGGCAAAAGCGGGTTCACCGTTTTATCCAGCTGTTCCAACCCCGTGGTCGGCCCCATGAAATAACCGTGGTCCACCGCCAGCATCACCGTCTTTTTTGTTTCCGGCTTGATGATGCGGGACAGCCGGTTCTGCATTCCCCAATCCATGGTGTTTACCTCCATTCGAGTTCTGGCCGGCCAGTTAACCATGACAAGCAAAGACGTATTGCCTCGCCCCGTCGGAATGACACATGGCAATGCCGCCGGGAGATCAAGGCCAGGCCATCAAGATATCACGGCGCGCCCCAGGGTTGCCAGCCTCGCGCGCCTGTCGCCGGCGCGTTATCAGCACAGGACCATAATCGCCATTGCCGGGACCGGGCCATGGGGCTAAACTATAAGCAGCCGCGTAATTGATACATGGCGCGGTTTATGGTCACTCGCATCTTGAAAGGTCAAAAGGACGTATACCTCCTCATGGAAACCCTGCGTTATTTCATAGATGTCAACGCTCCGTTGCTGGCCTTCGTCTACGGCCTGGCATATTTCTCCGCCGGCCTGGCGATCCTGCTGCAGCGGCGCGGACTCAGCAACTTTCGCCTGGCGCACAACCTGTGGCTGGTGGGAATCTTCTTCATCTCCCACGGCGTCGCCAAGTGGGGCGATGTCTTTATCCCCATCCAGGGCCTATACCTGTCTGAATCCTGGGTTGCCGCCCTGTTCGGCATGCAGAAGCTGCTGTGGGCTTCTTCTTTTGCCCTCCTGCTGCAGTTCGGCATCGCCATGATAGCACCGGCGCTGCCCCTGGTTCCGGGCGTGCAGACGTTCGTGCGCTGGTACGGTCCTTTCTGGAGCACGGCGGTCATTTTGTGGGGAATACTCTTTTTGCCTGAAGATGTCGGTTCCAGCTGGATCAGGTACCTTCTGACCTTTCCCGCCACCGTCCTGACTGCGTCTGCTTTCCTGATGGAACGAAGGAACATCATCACGTCCGGTTACCGGCGGATTGAGATCAATCTGGCGGTTTTGGCGGCCGGCTTCGGGGCTTACGCGGTCCTTGGCGGGCTGGTTGTCGAGGAGCGCGCCCTGCCGTTGCTGCACTGGTTTAACCACGAGGCCGTGCTTGACTTCACGGGTTTTCCGGTATTTTTCTGGCGCATGCTGATCAGCATCGCCATAGCTTTCTTCATCATCAGGACGTTGTCGATCTTTGACTTGGAGCTGCGACAGAGGCTGGAGAGCGCCGAGAAGGAGAGGGCTCTGCTCATGGAACGCCAGCGCATCGCCCGAGACCTGCACGATGGCGTGGTACAATCCATATACGCGGCCGGACTGCAGCTGGAAGCGGCAGCCAATCCCAACCGGGTCGGTGGCGATGAAACGTATATCGTCATCCGCCGAATAGTTGACCAGTTAAACAACATCATCGTTGATTTGCGCAGGTACATTTTCGGGCTAGGTCCCGGACAAACAGTGAGCGAGGACGGCTTTTTCGAGTACATACGCAACCTGGTCTACGAATCCCTCGACAATTCCGGCATCTCGGCGGAAGTCCTGGTGACAGGCGAGCCGGTGAGCCTGTCGCCCACCCAGAGAGAAAACATTGCTTTCGTGGCGCGAGAGAGCCTTAGCAACGCCGTCAGGCATTCCCGGGCCAAGCAGGTCAAGCTCAGATTCATGTACGAAGCCGGTTCGCTGTTCTTCGTCGTGGAAGACGACGGCATCGGCATCGACGTGAACGCGGCTGCCTCGGGCAATGGCCATCGGGGACACGGCCTCGGGACCATGGCCGAGCGGACGGAAGCGATGAAGGGAGAACTCTCCGTATCCCAGAGATCCGCGGCGGGCGGCACCATGGTGGCCCTGCGGATTCCCTATTTACGGAGGTGAAAAGCGTGCACGGCTCCACAGAGGACAAGCCGACAAGAGTACTGATCGTTGACGACCACGAGGTAGTGCGCATGGGCCTGGGGGCCCTGCTCTGCCAGCACGCATCCCTGGAAGTGGCAGGAGAAGCAGCAACGGCCGCCGAGGCGGTGGAAAAGTCGATCTCCCTGCAGCCGGACGTGGTGCTGATGGATGTCCGCCTGCCGGATGAGAGCGGCGTGGAGGCCTGCCGAAAGATCAGGTCCGCTTTGCCGGAGACGAAGGTTTTGATGCTGACCTCCTATTCCGATGACGAGGCGATTTTTTCCGCTATCATGGCCGGCGCCTCCGGCTACCTGCTCAAGGTCATAGAAGCCGAGAAGCTGTGCCAGGCGGTCGAAGCCGTTGCCCGGGGCGAGTCCCTGCTCGACCCCACCCTGAGCCTGGCGGTGATCGAGAGGGTGAGGGAGATTTTCGAGGGCCATCCCCGCGGGCGCATCGACAGTCTTAACCCCAGGGAGAAGGAGATCCTGAAGCTGATCGCCGACGGCATGACCAACAAGGAAATCGCCCGGGACGTCCGTCTGACCGAGAAAACCGTGCGAAATTATGTCAGCGGCATATTCAAGAAGCTGGACGTCACCCATCGCACCCAGGCTGCTATTTATTACCTGGAAAGAAAAGCAACAGGAGACGGGTAACCCAGAGGGCAGCCGGCGGAAACCCGCATGCAGACCGACGGGACCGCAGTGCTGACCCGGGCGCTGCTCCCGGCACGCACCTGGCGTGCACTCTTGTTGTGAAGGACCTGCGCCCCGCTCAGGGAATTCCCTGATTTTTTTACTGGCGCCGGGGCAGCTCCGCATAGAGCTCGCTTTAGATTTTTACAGCGTTTTACAGGCAAAATGTCTGTGTTCGCCTCCTACTGGTATGACATTTGTCAATTTTTCGCAAGGACAGAAGACACTTGTCCATTTTTTTTAACAGCTTATCCTTAATGATGCTTAACGCGCAGGAAGCTGTATCTTCTGCAGAAAGAGAGGTGAAGCAGGAGTCATTCAGAAGGCAATGCGTTGACTTGATTTACCACTTGTAAAGAATCGATTGGAGGCTGCATTGAGTAAGGCACCACGAATTATCCCCGCGTCGGCAGGCTTGATAGTCGCCGTGATCATACTGGTGGCGCTGCTTGCAGGCACAAGCGCCCCTGTAGGCGCTGTCAACCCCACCGACACCCTCATTTCCATCCCGGTCTCCGAGGCGCCCGTGCTGGACGGCGACGCCGGCGACGCGGCCTGGGCGAACGCGCCTGAGCTCAGCATCCCGGTGAGCGGCGGCTGGTATGGCTCCGGCTCGGTGACCGCCAAATCCGTCTACAGGGACGGCATGGTGTACTTCCTTTATCAGTGGGAAGACGAGGATGAGTCTGTCCGCCGCCAGCCCTGGCAGAAGCAGGGTGACGGCAGCTGGCTGCGGGTTCCGGGCACCCAGTGGCCGAGTCCGAAGTGCCCGGTGGGCGACGCCAGCTGCGAGCAGTACTGGACGATGAAGGACCCGGACGCGGCCGGCGAGGACAAGATATCGGTCCTGTGGAACATAAACACGCCCGGATTCGAGACGGCCGGCTGCGCCATCACCTGCCACTGGGGCGCTGACAGAGAGAACGGGGCCTACGGACGCAAGTACACCCCCAACCCGGGTGAACTCGTCGACACCTGGCACTGGAAGGGCAACCGGACCGCCCCCGTGGGCCAGACCGACGACCAGTACATCGACAGCACCACCGGCAGCGGCGACTGGGGCCGCAAGAGCGATCCCCGGATCACTGGCACCGGTTATTCGAACAACTATATATCCGGCGGCACCGAGCCGTTGAAGACCTCGCCGACGCAGCCGGCCCCGCCCTGGTGGATCATGGCTGACGAGGCGACCGATTTCGTCGACACCTATCAGCCTGGCGACGAGATCGCCTCCATCCTGGTCTCGCCCTTCGAGGGCGACCGCGGCAGCCTGCCGACCGGCTCCAACTACGACGAGTCCACCGGGACCTGGACCGTGGAGATAGCGCGGCAGATGATCACGGTGGGCAACGACGGTGTCACTCCCAGCCCCTATGACGTGCAGTTCGACGACCTCGGCGCCGCTTATCCGTTCGGCGTGGCGATCTTCGACAACACCTCGGTCGCGCACTCCATGTCCTCGCTGTACCAGATGACGTTCGCCAGGCCGGATATGAGCCTGTCCAAGACTGACGTCTACTGGGCCAGCTACGACGACTACACAGAGCGCATCCTCTCGGTCGACTACAGCATCGCCAACGTCGGGCCGCAGGCCAACGGCGTCTCCATCGTGGGCACCGTCAACACCGAGCCCGTGACCACCGTCACCGGCATGCCGGTATCGCTGGGCGACATCGCCGCCGGCGGCAGCGCCGCGGCCACGCTCAAGTACGACGTTCCCAACGGAGTGACGTCGTTCAAGACCACCGTCTATGCGGAGACGGGCGACGGACACAGCTACCCCGGACCGATGCCTGGCGCATAAGCACGAAAGACGCACTGAGACGGACCTGAAAGGAGAGCAACGGTATGACCGTAAGCAGCGATGAGTACGCGAAGCCGGAACTGGCCAAGCTCGATAACCTGAAGGACATCACCTTCGAGTGCGCCGGCTGGCAGTGCAGCGTCACCGTGCCGGGAGAGCCCGGCGCTTAAACGGCCGACGCGGCCAGACATGACCGGGGAAGAGGGGGGCTCTAGTCCCCCCTCTTCCCACACCACCGTGCGTAAGGTCTGTACAAGGCGGTTTATGTTGAGAATTGAACACCATCTTGAGCATTAAATAACGGTCTCATGAGGGTGACCAGAAAATCAGGTCCAGATCAATTCCGGTAATCGCAGAGAGATAGTCTTGAGAAGATGGCTTCAGATTGGGCAGTTCCCTTTCATAACGGCATCGCAAAAGTCTTGAGACCGGCATCTATTTTTGCCATCCCTGCTCCTCCTGGGAGCGAGGCCTAAACAAAAACATCTCAGCAGAAATACCGCCTGACATGGCGCCACACCTTGTCTAATTTAACCCCAGCCTTTTACGCACGATGGTCTTCAACATGCGAAGAAAGACACTGACGTTCTGGTGCCTCTCAGCCAGAACTTCATTAGGATTCAAAAAGCTCACAGGCACTTCGATCAGGCGCTTGCGGCTGCGCAGCATTTCTATGTCCATTTCCAGAACGTATTCGGGACCAGCGCTTCTGAGGCGATCCCTGATGTCGATGTAACTGTTCCGCCAGAGAACCCGGTATGTACATCCCACGTCAGTCAGACGAATGCGATGGCGAATCCAGCACAGCTCTACGAGCTTCCCCAGAAAGACGTGCGCCAGCCATACGCGGCCGCGCATCCTGCTCCCCTGCTGGATGAGCTGGCGAGTGGTTCGTGTCCCCAGTACCAAATCGGCATCAGCGATATAAGAGAGAAATTTTGACAAATCAGAAGGATAGAACGAATAGTATCCCTCGACCACAGCCAAAAGGTCGCCATGCGCTTGCTCCAATCCGTAAGATATCATACTGCCGTATTCCGCCGAGCCAGGCGGGGCCTCTAGCCATCTGGTCTTGCCCAGTGTACTAACCCATTCAGGTTTTTTGGTGCCGGAAGGAACAACAACCAACACCTCACTGACTCTGGTCTGGTCATTGAATTCTGAAGCCATCAGCGACAGGCCCTCCTCGACTCCCAGTGACTGGATGATCACGCTTAGACTCGCTGAAGGCAATTTCCGGCTGCGCCTGAGATAATTTGCCCAATTCAGGCTGTCTACGTCGTTGACATTGACGTAGCTTCCCTGTATGAAAAAAGGGTGCAGCTTTTCCCCTTTTTGGACAGCATCGTCCAAAACACCGATGAAGTCGACGGCCCGTTTTTTTTCAGCCAGGGCCTTTTTCAGGTAACCAAAGATACGCGGGGAGAGAATAAAGGTTCCAGTCCCCAAAAGGCCTCTATCGCCACTTGTGGGCTTTTCTATAAGCCGCACAATCCGGTCCCCTTCGATGCGGACTGTGTAGTTCCGGCTAATCGATTTCCAATCCTGGGTTCGCATGAGAGCGCAGTATCCCAGCGTATTTTGGAAATCGACAGCATCAGTGCCTGTTTCGAGTTCCTCTTCAGCAGAACGAGCTGCGCCCGCTCCCGGATTAGCGCCCGCGCTGGCTGGCGGTTTCTTATCCGCCACGAACGCGGCTTCCCCTTCACAGGGTAGTTTTGTGAGCCGGAAATGGTCACTGTCCTGATAATACTCATCCGAAAGCATAAGCAGAAAAGGTTGATCGATATACTGCTCGCCCATGCTCACGGAGTAAGCAAGTCCCAGATCTACAGCGTCGTTCTGAAGATATTCGATTTGGACACCGAAGCGCGATCCGTCCCCGAAATATTCCCGAATGATGTCTCCCAGCGAACCTACGACGATAAAGATGCGACGTATGCCCAGTTGATCCCGCTGGATTTCCACCAGATGCTCAAGAATGGGTTTGCTCCCGATTTTGAGCATACCTTTCGGGATTTTCTTGGTGTGGGGGTAGGCACGGGTCCCTTTGCCAGATGCCGGTATGAGACCAACAAGCTCATTCATTTCAGATTACGTTTGTTTTTGGCCGCTTGAAAGCGCGGAGATTTTTACCGGTCAAAATATTCAATCGTTCGCCATTCTCCGCTACATACGCGTTGGTTTGTCAGGTACCAGCCGAAAATTCATCAGGCAATAGACAGCTTTAAAGAATTCCGGTACATGCCGCATTTTGGAGCGCCCCGATTGCCGGGGCGCATACTCAACTGGTATTTCGATGATGCGAAAACCATGCCGCGATGCTTTTGCGGCAAGCTCAACAACATGCTCGAAACCTGAGCGTTCGAAGGTAAGAGTATCCAGCACCTGGCGGCGCATCCCCTTCATGCCAGTGTAGAGATCGGTCAAACGCTGATGATAAAGAAGATTAAATAAAAAAGTTAAGAAACGGTTTCCCCACACTCGCGAGCGCGACATATCAATTCCCGCACCATCGAGGAACCGGCTTGCATAGACCAAATCATGATCAGCCAGAGCGTCAAGTATGGCCGGGATGGCCTCTGGTGGATATTCGCAGTCGGCATCAATGATGATTACGCCGTCGGCGGTGGAGGCCATAAGGCCATCGATGAGCGACTGGCCGTAGCCAAGATTTTCTCCATGGGCGATAACCGTGATTTCACCCCACGACGCCAGAAATTCCAGGGTACCGTCGGTGGAACCGTTATCAACAACAATCAGATTCGGGGACAGCTTAAGAGCGTCAATACGTTCAAGAAACCCCGGCAGAGTTTCTATCTCGTTAAGTACGGGAACAACAATGTCTACCTTCGGGATCTGGTAGCCATTGATTATGTCATCTTCTGCTTTCGCAGGAATATGATTCTCTCGCATGAGAAAAGGAATTTCTTAATTACCTTGTGGGAGCCCGCGCAATAAAACAATTAAGAATTTTTTCACACCCCGCCCACACAACTTGGCAAACTGTCAACAGGAAGCCCGGTTATCACACGAATAAAATTGTATCACATTACGGGACCGGGCAGCAGCATCAATAACGGCGAAAGTCGACGAGGGCGCCGATGGCGGTGGCGACGCCGCTGCCGCTGATATCGTTCCCGGAAGGCGGCCTGGGCCGGTTCATGCCGGCTCGCATTTGCTGGACAAAAAAACGGTTTATTCAGAGGGTCCCTCGGCTGACTCTCTTGATGTGTTTAATGCATATCGGAAAATAAAAATAACCGCTAGCATTAACAGGATAAACGTCGGCGCCCCAACCCAGCTGAACATGTCGGAGAAACTTGTTGTACCTTTAGAGTATATGAGGTTGGCAGCCAAGGAAACGGATATAAACACAAGGGGCATGATGGAAACGGTTTTCAGAACGAAATCATTAGATAACCTCTCATCAGTAAAAAACCATAAGGGGATCAGGAAGAAGAGAGTTGTATAAAACTGAGGAAACCCCACTTTATAAAAAGTAAGCGTGACCATTAGAAACAGTATGGATGCGACAAGCGGTTCAAACTGTCTCTTTATGTGATAAACGGTCAGGATCGACAGGGAGGCGACAATCAGCGACAGGCTGAGCCAATTCAGACCCGTCGAGAGCGGAGGATAGACCCCTCGCAGAACACGAAATATCGAATATGTTGCAGCTTTTTGACCCATTGCGTAGCTAATTGGCACAAATATGGAATTTCCCCAAAGCAGATAAGAGAAGCCGAACACGGTAATGATCACAATGAAAAATCCGTAAAGGAATTGCCACTTGACCTTTCGGCCTTTTAGGGCCAAAGCCGGCATTATCACAACAGGATAGATCTTGAAGGCGACGGCCAGTCCTAACAATATTCCCGCCAACCTGTCCTTTTTATTTGTACAGGCGAGGACAGACGCCACGCTTAATGCTGCAACAAGTATGTCATATTGACCGAGATATCCATAAATGGTAAACATGAAGAAGGGGTTGAGAAAGATGAATGCGACCAAAAAAAGCAGCCGTTTCGTGGACATGCGGTTTTCCGATTCGAGCTTCCAGTAAAGCCACGCGCCCAATCCAAGCCATACCAGCGCAAACAAAGCCCGTGGCAGGTTATCATGTATCGCGTACGGGATCGCCAGAAGGTTATAAAGAGGTGGATGGGCGTTACCGGTCATGGAGCCGTCCGGAAGAAGCCAGGGATCTTTTCCGTGTAAAATCAGGGACCAATGATGCGTGAAGAACGGGTAATCAGAAAGATAGCCGACGGGCCTAAAAAAGCAAATGTAAAGGATCAAGCCGACATAGGCCAGAAATAATGTCAGCAATATTTTTTTCTTTCTCGAGTTGAGCTGCATCATTCCGCCCTGTAGCGTTCCGTTTCCTGTGGAAAAACGCTTGGCGCATTTTCCGGATGCTCCAATGCTACTCTCCTGGGCCGCCTTCCTCAAATCTTCCCCACGGATCTTGCGGAGCGCGTCTTTATGCACCGCTCCGTACATTCGGGACTTCCGTCCCCTGCTATTTTCCGGGAGGCGCCGGTTTTACGGCTCGGCCTTCCTTCAGATTCCACCTCGCGGCGGATACCCTTGCCGTTCCGGCTAACAGCTTCCCTTGCCGGTCTGTAGGGGACTTACACCCCCGAGTGGGTCGCCCTGCCGAGCGCGGCTTCAGAAAGGAGGGCCGCCGTCGGGG
>JACUUL010000007.1 GCA_014859345.1 Thermoleophilia bacterium | reverse complement strand
TACCAAGGGCCCACAGACATTTGAAAGTGTTGCTTCCGCATCATTGAAGTGTATATTGTCCCAGGATTATAATTTCCCGTCCAAGCGCACTGATCCGCGCCAACGCTCGTCATGCCCCAGCCTCTGTAATGAAGGTGCACTGCGACGTCGTTCGACGCTCCTCGATTGTAAAAAAACAGATTCATGGGATCAACACTTTCTGCGGTGCAACTTCCAGTCCAGTTTAACTTGTACGTCCAATTCGTAAAATAAGGAGAACCCTCCCCTAGATGAGCGAGCTGTATTTTCTCGCTGCCTTGCTCGTTTTTTTCCTTCATATAGTCAACATCCTCTTTTAACTCCTTGTCCAACTATTTTTCGGCTTTCTCCTTACCCAGCTGTTTTTCCATCGCCTTATACTCGCGTGACTTCTTGGCCTCTTTTCTGATCTCTGCCAACTCCGCCTCGGAGGGAATTTCGTAGTCGAAAATTAGATTAACTTCAATGATTACGGTTTTTAAATCTGTAACTGATCCGGGTGGAAAGCTTTCTGGGACGGTCTGAGCCGCTGCCGATTGATCTGCAACCATCGCGGACGTGAGGGTCGCCAGGGCCACGAACAAGACGGCTATAAGCGTGAACATCACCTTTCTGTTGTGCTTCTTTCGCTTTGTCCTCATTTTCACTCTTCCAATTCAATTATTAATTAGCTTTAAAAACATGGACCTCCGTTGAAACTGATTTCGCTCTTTATGCCCCCATGCCCGCTGGCGGCTCACCCCCTTCATTACCCACTAAGATACATAAACGGGTTGAAACAGGCATGTTATTTTAATTTTGCCCTGCCGCTGTCTTGAAACCATATTTCCAATTATCCTCCCCCCTGTCTATCGTACTTTGGTATTAATTTTATCTACGAAAAGTATGATTTTTTCTGAGCTCGGTGAATGCTGGACGAGGTTATTGAAAACGCTAGGGGCAAGGCTGCGGAAGTAAAAACCCGTCGGCGACCCTCAGGGGTGCGTTGATGACTTTTACTCAAGAAGACGCGGGCATATCTTACCCTTTTGAGCCGACACAGCAGATCCTTCCAGGATTGTCTGCTTCGCGGCAACCGTCCAGGACTCCAGCAACTCCTTGTTTCCTTCCTCATCTGCCCGATGATCACCACGAAATCGGTCTGGCCGGCGGTCGCCGCCCATTTTCTGTGGAATGCTCTCGGAGTGATCGTCCAGTTTTTTCCTCCGGACGCATGAACCGGCAATAAGAGGTCCCGCTTGCCGCGCGGATTAAAGAAAGCGGGAGTAGGCAGGCATAAAAATGGATGCAGAAGCCTGAAAAGGCTCCTCGGTCAATTTTTTTCCGATAATGCAGGTTTCGACAACCTCGTTCCCCCGATATTTTTCAGGGTTTTACCGTTTGTATTTCGCGCCGCCATTAAATATAGTTATGCCGAAAAAAATCAGGGTCTGCCTGAACCCGATGCAAAACTTAAAAAAATTTTGCCCGAAAACGTCCACGAGAATGCGGAGCAGGGATTTTTTTCCGATTTGCCATGGGAGATTTTCAAGGGGGATGATTGAACCAGAGCATGACCTGGGTTATGCCCTGCACATATTCCGGAGCCGGGTTTGACTCCTGATTATTCACACAGCTACCTGTCGGTAGCAGTCCTGTCGATCCTGGATGTTTTGTTCATCCTGGGAGTACTCGGCTTTTCCCGGCTGATCCAGCGCCGGCATGCCTACCCCGAGAAGCTTACTCCCTATGAGTGCGGCGTGCCTCCCATCGGCGACGCCCGCATCCCCTTCGCGGTCAGATATTACATCTTCGCACTCCTGTTCTTGATCTTCGAGGTGGAAGCGGTCTTTCTGTTCCCCTGGGCCATGACCTTCGATTCTCTGGGGACCGGAGGCTTCGTGGCGATGATGATTTTTATCGGGGTGCTTCTCTTCGGCCTTATCTATGCCTGGGGGAGAGGGGCGCTGGAATGGGTCTGACGCCGCGGGGCACTTATGGGGAGCGGATCTGAAATGTCCCTGCTGGAGAAATTCGAGCACCCCAATATCTTCACCACCACCACCGACAAGCTCTTTAACTGGGCCCGGGCCAATTCACTGTGGCCATTCACCTTCGGACTTGCCTGCTGCACCATCGAGATGATGGCTACCGCGATGCCCCGCCATGATATGGCCCGCTTCGGAATGGAGGTCTTCAGGGCCACTCCCCGTCAGGCGGACGTCATGATCGTAAACGGCACCATCAGCGAGAAAATGGCGCCGGTCATAGTGCACCTGTACCATCAGATGGCCGAACCGAGATGGGTGGTGGCCATGGGCGCCTGTGCCTGCAGTGGCGGCATGTTCTGGGATTCTTACAACGTGGTCCAGGGCGCCGAGATACTGCTCCCGATCGACGTTTACGTTCCTGGGTGTCCGCCCCGTCCCGAGGCGCTTATCTACGGCATGCAGCAGCTGCAGCTGAAGGTGAAGATGGAGACGCAGGTGGGCCGGGCAAATCTTCTAAAAACAGGTCCATTCGGGGGCATCGAGCCGCTGAAGAGCGCCGGCGGCATACTTGGCGATATTGACCGGGGAGAAGACCTGTGAACAGATCCTTCACCATTGATGAGGCCCGGACGCGGGCGCATGAACTGCTCGAAGGCCTCGCGGTCGCCATAAGCCATGAGCACGGCGTCATGGTAATCGAGGCCGCGGCGGCATACCTTGTCGAAACAATGAAAATCCTGCGCGACGATGAGGTTTTTTCCTTTAAATATTTCAATTTTATGGGCGGGGCCGATTATCTCGATCATCTGGAGGCCGTATATCTGCTTCGCTCGATGTTACATCCGGTGATGGTTGAGATCCGGGTAAGACTCGACCGGGACGCCCCGGTGGTGCCTTCGGTGACATCTCTGTGGGAGGGCGCCAACTGGCACGAGCGGGAAGCGTACGACCTGTTCGGGATAACCTTTGAGGGACATCCCGATCCGAGGCGCATCCTCAGCCGTCCGGATATGGATGTGTTTCCCTGTCTCAAGGACGCCCGCCCCCACCGCAAGACGAGAGCCGAATGGAAGTGGACGGCTCTCGATGCACCGAAGCGGCTGCCCGGCGAGCCTCCCAGAAGGGAGAGGTCATGAGCTCGCCCGATGCCACCGGACGGGAAAACATGGGCGCGGAGGCCGGCCGCGGCGAGGTTGACGGCCGTCCCATACTCAGCATGGAAGAGATGCTGCTTAATATGGGACCCCAGCATCCTTCCACCCACGGCGTGCTCAGGCTGATCCTTCATCTGGACGGGGAACTGGTCATCAGTGTCGACCCGGTGATCGGATACCTGCACAGGGGCATGGAGAAAATCGCCGAGAACCGCACCTATCTTCAGATGCTGGCGATGATGAGCCGCATGGACTACCTCTCCGGCATCTTCATGGAATGGGCGTATGTGCGCGCCGTGGAGGACTTGATGGACCTGGAGTTGCCGCCGCGGGCCGAATATCTCAGGGTCATCACCGCGGAGCTGAACCGCATAATGAGCCATCACGTGGCCATCGGGGATTTCATGCTCAACCTGGGCAGCTGGACCCCCTTCTTCTGGACCTTCCGCGACCGGGAGATAGCCATGGACCTGATAGAAATGGTCACGGGGCAGCGGATGATGTACAACTACATGCGCGTAGGAGGCGTCCGCTATGACCTGCCGGATGAATTCGAACCGGCCTGCCGCGAATTCCTGGACTATTTCCCGGCCAAAATCGACGAGTATGAGAAGCTGATCACTTACAACGAGATCTTTCTGTCCCGGACCCTGGGGATGGGTGTCATTCCTCCTCACGAGGCGGTCAGCCAGGGGCTATCCGGACCCAATCTGCGCGGCTCCGGCGTGAAGTGGGACCTGCGGCGCGCCGAGCCGTATTCGGTCTATGATGAATTCGA
Source organism: Thermoleophilia bacterium (assembly GCA_014859345.1). Lineage (GTDB taxonomy): Bacteria > Actinomycetota > Thermoleophilia > BMS3ABIN01 > BMS3ABIN01 > Kmv30. The sequence continues at coordinate 54,664 of JACUUL010000007.1, read as the reverse complement.
CTTCGAGGTCCCGGTGGGCACCTGGGGAGACGCCTTTGACCGCTATAAGTGCCGCATCGAGGAGATGCGCCAGTCGGTCAGGATAATCAGGCAGGCCCTGGACGGCCTCCCGGATGGACCGGTGAATGTGAAGACGCCGCCAATGCTCAGGCCCCCGGCAGGGAGCATCTACCGGGCCGTCGAATCGCCCCGCGGCGAGTGGGGAGTCTACATGGTCTCCAACGGCGGCCTGAGGCCCTGGCGTCTGAAGATGCGGGACGCCAGCTTCGTGGCCATCTCCATGCTGCCCCGGCTGCTGGCCGGCAACAAGATCGCCGATCTGATCGCCATCGGCGGCAGCCTCGACGTGCTAATGGGAGGGACGGACCGCTAATGGACATAGCCGCCGTGGCAGAATCCATGTTCAGGATTATCCTTGCCTTCATCGTGCTCCTCAGCGTGGTCATGGTGAGCGCGGTGATCTTTCCCTTTGCCATGAGAAGACTCTGGGGTTTCATGGGCGACCGGCTGGGCCCCAACCGCGTAGGTCCACAAGGCCTGTTCCAGCCGCTGGCCGACGGCCTGAAACTGTTTGTCAAGGAGGACATCACCCCGTTGCAGGCCGACCGGCTGCTGTTTCTGGCGGCCCCGGCCTTGGCGCTGTTCACGCCTACCCTGATGCAAGTGGTGATCCCCTTCACGGAGAACTACACTATCGCCGACCTGAACATCGGGCTCATATATGTGGTGGCAGTCGGAACTTTCGGGGTTACCGGGCTGTTGCTGGGCGGCTGGGCATCCAACAACAAGTATTCGCTGCTGGGCGGGTTGCGTTCCGCGGCCCAGATGATCTCATACGAAATCCCCCTGATGATCACCATAGTCGTCGTTGGCCTGCTGGCCGGATCGTTGAGCCTGAACGCGGTAGTGGATGCGCAGGAGTCGATCTGGTTCGTGGCCGTCCAGCCTCTCGCGTTCATTGTTTTCATCATTGCCGGCATTGCCGAGCTCAACCGCACGCCTTTCGATCTGCCGGAAGCGGAATCGGAACTGGTAAGCGGTTACATGACCGAGTACGGGGGCATGCGCTTCGCATTCTTTGCCGCGCTCATCGAATGGAGTAACGCCACTGTCTGGGCCCTGGTGGGGGCGACCCTGTTTCTGGGAGGCTGGCGGGGGCCGTTCGGAGGCAGCGGCATTTATCTGGCGCTCAAAGTCGCCTTCATAGTGTTTGTCATCATCTGGTTCTTCTCCACCTTTCCGCGCCTGCAGGTCGACCAGCTGATGAGTTTCTGCTGGAAAATACTCATTCCCTTCAGCCTGTTCAATCTGGTCACTACCGGCCTGCTCCTGGCCCTGCTCCCGGAATACGCGCTCTGGGGGATCGCAGCCGTGAGCTGGGCGTCGGTGATCCTGTTCATTGGACTGTTCCACAGAGCGCTCAAGGGAATTCTGCTCAAGAAACGCCTGCGGGCCTTGAAAGGGTTCTGATTTAATGATCGGTCTGTTAAAAGGCATGCACGCCACCATCAGCCACCTGCTCACCAGGAAGGTCACGGTTCAGTACCCGGAGCAGAAACCGGAACTCCCGGAAAGAAGCCGTGGCCTCATCCGCCTGCGGCTCAAGAAAAACCTGAAACCACGCTGCATCTCCTGCACTTTCTGCGAACAGGTCTGCCCGGCCATCGCCATCAAGATCGTGTACGACTACGAAGAGCCGGGGAAAGTCTGGACTCTCGACGCCGGCGCCGGTCCGATGCTGTCATATTTCAACCAGGGAGCGCAGGCCGTCGGCATGGAACCCTGGCCTGAAAACCCGCAAGCGAAAGCGGCACCGACCCTGGACGGCTGCCTGGCGGCGTCGTTCGTGGCCGCGGAGGAACTGACCCCGATGGTTGTGGCCAGAACTGCCCGCAAGCACGGCATCTGGCTCTCCCAGGCCTTCGGCGTCACAACCTTCTACGATCAGCTGGGCGGCGGATCCCCCGACCCGGGCAAGGAGGAGGCCCTGCCGGAGGTCAGCGGCGCCGTGGAGGGAGTTCCGGCCATAATCACTGGCAGTTTCGGGACCATTGACCCTGAGAGCATCGACGCCTACGCGGGCGCCGGCGGTTACCAGGCCATGACCGCGATGCTCACCGGGATGACGCCGGCGGAAGTCGTTGAGGAGATCTCCGTAAGCGGCCTCAGGGGCCGGGGCGGCGCCGGTTTTCCCACCGGCCGCAAGTGGAAGATGGCGCTGGATGCGGAGGCGCCGCGAAAATACGTCGTCTGTAACGGAGGCGACGGGGATGTGGGCTCGTTCAAGGACCGGGCTATTTTCGAGAATAACCCGCACGCAGTCATCGAGGGGATGATCACCGCCGGTTATGCCGTAGGAGCCGGCGAGGGGTACATATGCATGAACGCCGCCGACCGGACCGCCGTGGACCGGATGAGCCTGGCCGTGAAGCAGGCCGAGGAAAAGGGCCTTCTGGGCCAGAGGCTGCCGGGAACGCAGTTTGTCTTCAACGTCAAGATGCTGCCTCTTCCCGAAGCATTCGCCGGCGGCGAAGAAACGGCGTTGCTTAACGTCATCGAGGGAAAACGCGCCCAGCCCCGCGTCCGCCCCCCTTATCCGGCCCAGAAGGGGCTCTTCGGAAAGCCCACCGTGGTGGACAATGCCGAAACTCTGGCTACTATACCGTGGATTATCGAGAACGGTGCGCGCAAATTCCAGGAGATTGGAGCCCCGGGCTCTCCCGGCACCAGGCTGTTTACGTTAAGTGGAGCCGTGGCGCGACCGGGAATCTACGAGGCGCCGATGAACATCTCCCTGAAAAAACTAGTGGAGCAGGGCGCCGGCGGTTTCATTGGCGAGCCCCGGGCAGCCCTGGTGGGTGGCACCGGCGGCGCTCTGCTGCCGCCGGGCCTTTTCGACATCCCCCTGGATTACGAGACGTTGCGCGAGGCCGGCGGCGATTTGAGCTCCGGCGCCATCGAGGTACTGGACGCCGGACAGTGCGTGCCGGATAAGGTGAGGCAGTGCCTTGCCTTCTCCTCCTCACAGGCGTGCGGCAAGTGCGTGCCCGATCGGCTGGGCACCTGGCGGCTGCTTCAGATCGTGGAAAGGATCTGCTCCGGCGATGCCGGCAGTGACGACCTGGAGCTGGCCCGGGAGCTGGCCGAAGACGTTGCAGCCGGTTCGTTATGCTGCCTGGGGCGCGGCGCGGTCAGGCCGTTGCTGACTGCGCTGGAATTTTTTCCCGCAGATTTTACCGAGCACGGCGAAGGCAAATGCGCCGAGGGCAGGTGTGGCCGTTGACGGATGGAAAAGCGAAAACCCTGCCGCCGCTCAGGCCTGCCGAAGAGGGTGCTCCCGTCACGCTGAGCATCGACGGGCGGGACGTGAAGGCCCGGACCGGCGACACGATTCTGAAAGCGGCTAAATCAATCGGCATCAAGATCCCGCATCTTTGCATCCTCAAGGAGCTGACCCCCTTCGGCGGCTGCCGCGTTTGCATTGTTGAAATCGAAGGAATGGAGGGCCCGGCCCCGTCCTGCTCTACATATGTGGAAGATGGCATGCGGGTGATTACCGAAAGCGAACGGCTGGCGCGGCTGCGCAAGACCTATCTGGAGCTTCTGCTTTCGGACCACAACGCTTACTGCCTGCCGCCCTGCAAATACGGCTGCCCTACCCGGGTGGACGCTCCGGCCTTCCTGCAGCTCATGGTCGAGGGCGACTACGAAGAGTCTCAGCGAGTGCTGAAGGAGAACCTGCCCTTCCCGGCCATCGTCGGACGCATATGCCCGCATCCATGCGAGCCGGCCTGCCGGCGGGGCGAGGTGGAGGAGCCCATCTCCATCCGGCTCTCCCACCGCTTCATCGGCGACGTCTCCATCGAGAACGGCTTCAGGCCCGAGAAGCCCGCGCCGGCCACCGGCAAACGGGTGGCTGTCATCGGCTCCGGGCCGGCCGGCCTGTCCAATGCCTATTACCTCGCGCTTAAGGGCCACGCGGTGACCATATTCGAGGAACTGCCGGAACCGGGGGGCATGTTGCGCTACGGCATCCCCGAATACCGACTGCCCAAGCAGGTGCTCGACGCCGAGCTCGAACCGCTCTGGGACATGGGTGTAGAGCTCAGGACCCGGACCTGCCTCGGTCCGGACTGCACCATCGACTCCCTGCTCGATGAGGAGGGTTTCGACACGGTGTTCCTGGGAATCGGCGCTCACGAGAGCCGGAGGATGCGCGTGGAGGGCGAGGACCTGGAGGGGATGCGGCCGATGGTGGAGTTCCTGCGGCAGGTGGCCCTTGGCGACCCGCCGGACGTTGGCGAAAAAGTGGCGGTCATCGGCGGCGGCTTCTCCGCGATGGATGCCGCCCGGACATCCATCCGACTGGGCGCCAAAGAGGTGACGGTGATCTACCGGCGTACCCAGGCGGAGATGCCGGCCCACGAGATCGAGGTCCGGGACGGCGCCCAGGAAGGCGTGAATTACGTTTTCCTGGCCGCCCCGGTCAAGGTGGAGGGCAGGGACGGCAAGGTCACTGGTGTCTGGCTGCAGAAGATGGAGCTGGGCGAGCCGGACGAGAGCGGCCGGCGCCGGCCGCAGCCGGTGGAGGGCTCCGAATACCTGATCGAGATCGATACCATCATTCCGGCCATCGGCCAGGTGCCGAAGCTCTTTTACTCCTCGGAACACACGGGAGAACAGTGCACCTTCCTCGACGAGGCGGACACCGGCATCAAATGCACGAAATGGCAGACCATTTCCGCCAACCCCAAGACTTTGCAGACCGATCGTCCCGAAGTCTTTACCGGCGGCGATGCGTATACGGGAGCGCTTACGGTGGTGGCCGCGATCGCCGCCGGCAAACAGGCGGCGTGGGCTATGGATGCTTACATGCGCGGGGAGGACATGGCCGCCTACGAAGCCGGACTGCCGGAGTACGAGACGCCGCCTATGATCGCCATCCCCGCGTACCGGCCGGAGACGGCGGACAGGAAAGAACCCGCCCACCTGGAAGCGGCGCACAGAAAGACGAACTTCCAGGAGGTGGAGCAGGGATTTGCCGGGCAGCATGCCAGGGCAGAGGGAAGCCGCTGCCTGCAGTGCATCTGCGAGGCTGTTGAGTACTGCAAGCTGCGCCAGTACAGCATCGACTCCGACCTGATGAAGGCGGAAGGCAACCGGTTCGAGGGGCCGCAGCATATCTACGGACGAGACACCCGGCATCCGTTCATCCAGCGGGACCCCAACCGCTGCATCGACTGCGGCCGCTGCGTGCGGGTATGCAAATACTGGACGGGCGCCGGCGTCTATGAGCTGACCGGCCGCGGTCCGGGGACGATTGCCGCCACTCCGTTCGACGTGCCTCTGGAGGAAACCGACTGCGTATCCTGCGGCCGCTGCGCCTGGCATTGCCCCACCGGCGCCCTTTTTGCCAGAAAGCGAGTGCTGAAGGACTGGCATCTGGACACGGCCCGCTGTATATTCTGCGCCGACTGCGTCGAGGTCTGCCCGGTGGATGCCCTGGCCATCACGCAGAATTTCGAGCTGGCCGGCTACCGCCATGAAGATCTGAGCTGCCATCTACTGGAACGGGCGCAGGCAAGGGAGGGCGGCGGCGCGTTTACGAGCGAGTCCGGCCGCAAAACCCGTGGAGTCCCGGGCCGGGAAGAGGAAGAGAAATAGATGGAATTCTCACCCATACCTTTTTACATAGTTTCGGCGCTGGTGATCATCTGCGCCATAGCCATGATCTACTTTAAGGAACTGATCTACAGCGCCCTCTCCATGGTCGCCTGTTTCATGGCCATAGCTGGCATCTATATTCTGTTGAACGCGGAGCTGGTGGCCGGCGCCCAGGTGCTTATCTACGTGGCCGCCATCTCGATTCTGGTCATCTTCGCGATCATGCTCACCCGGCACCGCAAGGGCGACTTCTGGCTGTTTTTTCACAGGCAATCGGTGGTGACGCTGCCTTTTGTGGTTGTGGCCGGGATTGTCCTGACAGTGGTCCTGGCCACGGCGGCCTACGATTCCAGCGAAGAAGCCCTGAACCCACCGGACGAAGAAATGGCCCGGCTGCTTTTCCAGGATTACTCCTTCCCCTTCGAGGTGCTTTCCCTGGTGCTGCTGGTCGCCATAATGGGAGCCATCCTTCTGGCTATGAGAGAGAGGCGCCGGTGACCTGCTTTTTGCCGACAGGAAGAAGCTCCAAGAGAAGGGAGAGCCGTTGACGCCCTTGCAGCATTATCTGGCTCTAGCCACGATCCTGTTCTTTATCGGCGCCTGGGGCATGATGGCCCGTCGCAACATAATCATGGTAATCATGTGCATCGAGCTGATGCTAAATGCCGTCAACATCTCCCTGGTAGCCTTCTCCAATTACATGCCCTCGCCGGTCCCCGGCAGGGGCGAGGTCTTTGTCTTCTTTGTGTTTGGCCTCTCCGCGGCCGAGGCCGCTGTCGGACTGGGAATCGCCATCGCCCTGTACCGCCTGCGCGAACGGCTGAGCGTCGATGAGCTTGACGGGATGAAAGGATAAGGCTTGAAAGCAGCCGCGATCCTCATACCACTGCTGCCGATGACCTCGTTCATCATAACGGGGCTGCTCGGCAAACGCTATTTCAGGGAGAAGAGCCATTATCTGCCCGTGGCGGCGGTGGCTGCTTCCTGGCTCCTCTCCATGTTCGTCATCGTGCAGGTCGAGCGCGGCGAGACCCTGTCCTGGCAGATCTATTCATGGATCGCCGCGGGCAACTTCAACGTCGACGTCGGCATTCAGATCGACCAGCTAACCGCTGTGATGCTGCTGGTTGTCTCCACGGTGGGCTTCATGGTGCATGTCTATTCCATCGGGTACATGAAGGGCGACCCCGGTTATTACCGTTTCTTCGCTTACCTGAATCTGTTCATGTTCTCAATGTACATGCTGGTGCTGGCCAATAACTTCCTGCTGCTTTATGTTTTCTGGGAAGCGGTGGGCCTGTGCTCCTACCTGCTTATAGCTTTCTGGTATCCGAAAGTGAGCGCCGCCAACGCGGGCACAAAAGCTTTTCTGGTCAACCGGGTTGGCGATTTTGGCTTCGGCCTCGGCGTGATATTGATTTTCGTGACTCTGGGAACGCTGAATTACACCGCCGTCTTCGGCCATGCCGGCGATATAGGCACCGGAACACTGACCGCCATCACCCTCCTGCTGTTCGTGGGTGCTGTCGGCAAGAGCGCCCAGTTCCCGCTCCACGTGTGGCTGCCGGACGCCATGGAGGGTCCCACTCCGGTCAGCTCGCTGATCCATGCCGCCACCATGGTAAACGCCGGCGTCTACATGGTGGCCCGTTCCAGCCCTCTGTTTTTCGAATCAACGACAACCATGTTCATAGTCGCCCTCGTGGGAACATTCACCGCCATCTTCGCGGCATCCATCGCCCTAGTGCAAAACGATATCAAGAAGGTGCTAGCCTACTCCACGGTCAGCCAGCTCGGTTTCATGTTCGCGGCGCTGGGCGTCGGAGCCTGGGTAGCGGGCCTTTTCCACCTGGTGGCGCACGGCTTCTTCAAGGGCCTGCTCTTCCTGGCTTCGGGTTCGGTGATCCACGCTCTCGGCGGCGAGCAGGACATGCGCAATATGGGCGGTCTGAAAAACAAGATAAAGATCACCTATTGGACCTTCATCATCGGAGCGCTGGCCATAGCCGGCTTCCCGGGACTGGCCGGTTTCTTCAGCAAGGACGCCATCCTGGAACAGGTCTTCCTCGGAGGATACTGGTACTTTTGGATCGTGGCGATCACAACGTCCTTTATGACTGCTTTTTACATGTTCCGGCTCATATTTATGACCTTCCATGGCGAGCCCCGCGACTTGAAGGCCTTCGGCCACGCCCACGAGTCACCACGCGTGATGTGGGTGCCGCTGGTGGTGCTGGCCGTGCCTTCGGCGCTGATCGGCCTGGCTTTGGGATTTCCGCCGGGGGCCGGCCACATAGACAGCTTCCTTCGCCCGGTGTTTGAAGAGGTTCTCGGAGCAGAGCATCATTTTGGCCTGCTGGAGGGCGGCTTGATGGCGTTCTCGGCTCTCATCGGCATTGTCGGCATTCTTGCTGCCTGGCGCATGTACGTCATACGCCCGGATCTGCCCGTCAAGACGGGGGCGCGTTTCCAGGGCGCGTATCGCGTCCTCCTCAACAAGTACTGGATAGACGAGATCTACTTCGCGCTGATCATCAACCCCGTCCGGGCGCTGTCCCGCGGGCTCTGGCGCTTCGTCGACATAAACATAATCGATGGCTTCGTCAACGGCTCGGCGCTCTTTTTCCGGGGAGTCGGCAACCTCTTCCGGCCGGCGCATTCGGGCAAAGTGCAGTCTTACCTGTTCACCATGTTCCTGGGCCTGCTGGTGCTGCTGGCGGCTTACTGGATATTGACCTTGTAATGATAATGCCATGCTGAACAGTTGCAGGCATTCACAGCCAGGCTCAAGTTTGACAGAAAGGTGACATGTACGGTTTTCAGGAGCAGATAGGCTTTCCGATTCTCAGCGTTCTGATCTTTCTGCCGTCGGCGGGCGCGCTGGCCATGCTGATCTTCATGCGCGGCAGGCCCCAGCTTTACAAGTGGACCGCCGCTATCGTCACGGGTCTCAACTTCGTCCTCTCACTGGTGCTGATCGGCTTCTTCGACCATTTGACGGCCCAGATGCAATTCCTGGAGCACACCGTCTGGATAGAGCGGCTGGGCATCAGCTATCATCTCGGAGTGGACGGCATCAGTGTTCTGCTTATCATGCTGACCACTCTGCTTTCGCTGCTGGTCATTCCCGCGTCCTGGAACTACATCAAGCAGCGCGAACTGGCCTTTTTCGCCTCACTGCTATTTCTGGAGAGCGGCATGATCGGCGTTTTCGCCGCCCGGGACCTCTTCCTCTTCTACGTGTTCTGGGAGGTCATGCTCATCCCCATGTATTTCATCATCGGCGTGTGGGGCGGTCCCCGGCGCATTTACGCGGCCGTCAAGTTCTTTCTTTTCACCCTGGCCGGCAGCCTGCTGATGCTGGTGGCCATCGTCGCGATCGCCTGGCTGGCCCGGCCTAACCAGTTCGCGGCTCCGGTCTTTGACATGGACATGCTCGAAGCAGCCGTCTTCTCCACCAACGTTCAGTTCTGGGCTTTCCTTGCCTTCTTTTTGGCGTTCGCGGTCAAGGTGCCCATGTGGCCGCTACACACCTGGCTCCCGGACGCCCACGTGGAGGCTCCCACGGCCGGCAGCGTCATCCTGGCGGGCGTGCTCCTTAAAATGGGCGGCTACGGCATGCTCAGGATCTGCCTGCCGTTCTTCCCGGACGCGGTGTCGATGTTCGTTCCCTACATTTTGGTTTTTTCCCTGATCGCGATCATCTACGGAGCCCTGCTGACGCTGGTCCAAAAGGATTTGAAGAAACTGGTAGCCTATTCCAGCGTAAGCCACATGGGCTTTGTGACTGCGGGGATCTTCGCCCTTAACGTGGTCGGGATCCAGGGCGCCATCATGGTCATGTTCAGCCACGGACTCCTCACCGGCGCGCTTTTCCTCATGGTCGGCTATCTCTACGAGCGCATGCACACGCGCCAGATATCGGAGATGGGCGGCCTGGCCGGTCCTTTCCCGGTCATGGCGGCTTTCCTGCTCTTTTTCGTGCTGGCTTCGCTGGGCCTCCCCGGGCTTTCCGGGTTCGTTGGTGAGTTTCTGAGCCTGGTGGGAGTGTTTACGTACAACAAGGCGATGGGCGCAGTGGCGGCCATAGGCATCATCCTGGCCGCTGCCTACCTTTTATGGATGTTCCAGCGGGCGATGTTCATGGGCCTTAACGATGAAAAGTGGTACAAATCTCCGGATTTCAACCTCAGGGAGATAGGCACTCTGACCCCCCTGGCCGCCCTGGCCGTGTGGGCGGGAGTGTACCCAAACACGTTCCTGGACCTTATTGGTCCTCCCGTGGAGAAGATAGTCAACGACCTGGCGCCCTACCTCGCCGACAATGGCGATGCCTTTTCCAGGCTTCTGTCATCACTGGGAGGTTTTTAGGTGCAACGCGAACTCATAGCCGTCATGCCGGAGCTGATGCTCGTTGGCACCGCCATCATCATCCTGCTCATCGATCCGATGCTGCCCGCCACGGGCCGGCGCGGCCTTAGCTGGCTGGGCATCTTCGCATGCGTCACGGCGATTTTTTCCACCTGGTTTGTCCGCGCCGAGGAATATTCAAGCTTCAGCAGCGCCATCGCCATCGACAGGTATGTCGTGTTCTTCAAGATCCTGTTGCTGGTGGTCGCCATCATGGCCATGCTGCTTTCAGAGAAGCATCTGGCGCTTAGAGGCCGCCTCCTGGGAGATTATTACGCCCTGATTCTGTTTACTACCACAGGCATGATGGTCATGGCCGCCTCCATAGATCTGATCACCTTCTTTGTGGGCCTGGAGTTGATGGCGCTCTCGACCTATCTGTTGGCTGGATTTTTCCGGTACGAAGAGCGTTCCATCGAAGCGGGGCTTAAATATTTCGTGACCGGCTCTTTTGCTTCGTTGTTCCTGCTCTTCGGCATGGCCTGGCTTTACGGCATGACCGGCTCAACCAACTTCGAAGAGATCGGCGACGTGATTCGCGCCGGAGCGGTTCCCGGCGACGCGCTGGCGATAGCCATCATCATGCTGGTGGCAGGATTTGGATTTAAAGTGGCGGCAGCGCCGTTTCACAACTGGGCGCCTGATGTCTACCAGGGCGCGCCCACTCCGGCGGCGGCTTTTCTGGCGGTGGGCCCCAAGATCGGGTCGTTCGCGGTTCTGATCAAGGTATTCACGATCATGCTGGGAGGCGAAAGCGGTACGTGGTTGATGCCGGTAATCGCCATGTCCATAGCGACAATGCTCATCGGCGCCACGCTGGCCCTGGTACAGAGGGACCTCAAAAGGATGCTCGGATACTCCAGCATCGCCCATGTCGGATATCTGCTCCTGGGAGTGGTTGCTTTTGGCGAAACCGGCAGCAGCTTCGGACAGGCCGCAATCCTGTTCTATCTGGCTGTCTACGCTTTCATGAACATGGGCGCTTTCGGCGTGCTGGTATATCTGGCCAACCGGACCAGGTTCGGCGACTCACTCGATGAGATGATGGGCGTGGGCAGACGCTTCCCCGCCGCCGCAGCGATTATGACCCTGTTTATGCTCTCGCTGACAGGAATCCCGCCCACGGCCGGCTTCGTGGCCAAATTCTATCTGTTTGCCTCAGTGGTGGACGCGGGCTTCGCCTGGCTGGCGGTGCTGGGTGTTCTTTTCAGCGTGGTATCCGCTTTCTTTTACCTGCGGGTCATCGTCTACATGTACATGCGCGATCCGGAAGCGGAGCTTCAGGGAGTGCCGGCGGGCTCCTCCTGGGACCTCAACCTGGGCCTCGGCATCGCCACAGCCGGTGTCATTTTACTGGGCATACTCCCCAGCCCCGTAATCTCAGCCGCCCAGGACGCGGTAGTAAGGGTGCTTGGAATTTAGCGGAAATGCCCATGTCGGTGGCCGGAGAGGGATGATTCCGATGTTTCCGTCAAGGCCCGGCACGATGGCCAAACGGAACTCGCAACCGTTCCCGGTCAATGATTAATCAAGCCTTCTGACCAGCCAGCTCTTCTTTATCTCCATGGCCCCCGTGGGGCACATCTCGTTGCAGCAGAAGCATTCTATACACCGGTCGCGGTCAATCACGGGATAGTCGTTCATGGAGATGGCATCGACCGGACAGCTGCGGACGCAAATCCGGCAGCAATCGCAGCCATTCCGGTCCAGCCGGGGCCGCACCACCAGCAGGCGGTCGGCGATCTTCGTCATCACCGAAGGCAGGTTTGCCCTCCGGCCGCTGGGACGCTCAAACTCAACAGCAACTTCTTCGACGGGCGGGCCGAGGACCTCTATGGCATCCGCCCGGGCGGCCCCAAACCCGCGATCAGCCGCGTACCGGGTAGTCAGTATCTGAAGAGGATCGAATCCGATGACCCGTGAGGCCGCCGAATCCAGAGCCACCGGGTCCGGCGAGGCCAGAATCAGCCCGAGCTGCTTCCGCCGGCCATGCCGCGGACCCTCTCCCTCCATCCCGGTGACCGCGTCCATGACGGTCAGGCGCACCCGCGGCTCAAAGACGGCGTAGACGTCAACCAGCGACTGGCTGAAACCCTCGTGGGCGCCCAGCCTGTGAGCCTCCTTTCTGGTCTTTGTGGCAACGGCGCCGAACATGTTCTTGATGGCGCCGGTGTACCAGGTGCTGGCGTGAGTCTTGAGTTTCGGCAGATTGATGATGACATCCGCTTCCAGGGCCAGGCGCGCCGCGTAAACCTCTTCAAGCATCCGGCCGCCAGGAACCCTGGTCAGGACGAAGGGGTTCTCAAGAGATTCGAACTGCATTGTGGCGATACCGAGTTCGTCTCCCAGCGCCTTGACTCCACAGGCTCTTATGGCCCGGCATTTGCCGCCGGCAAAGATGTATCCAGGGGAGTCGGCCACAAAAGGGATGCCGCCGGCTTCCATGACCAGTTCGGCCACGGCTTTGATGACAGCGGGGTGGGTAGTAACCGCGTCGCCGGGATCTGCCGGAGCCAGCATATTTGCCTTGAGAAGCACCCTGTCACCGGAGCTTATTATCCGCTCCATGCCTCCGGCTAGCGTCACGGCATCGCTGACCGCCTCACTTACCCGTCTCTCCTGATAGCCGGGACACCTGGATATGGAAACGATAGCCATGATTCATTTTAGCCTGTCCTGAACCGGAACCGAAAAAACACCTGATATTTTTTCCCGCACGCGGGGTATGATATGTAAAACAAGTACGAAGAAGTCCTCTTTATGCAGCTTACCAGACAGACAGACTATGCGGTCAGGGCGGTGCTCCACCTGGCCACGCACCCGCTGGCAAGCATTCGCGAAATCGCGGATGAGCAATGCGTCCCCCATGTCTACCTTGCCAAGATCGTTCAGAAGCTGGCCCAGGCCGGAATTGTCGCCACCCACCGCGGAGCTGGCGGCGGAATCTCCCTGGCGATTCCGCCGGAGAAAATCAGCCTGCTGCGGGTTATTGAAGCCATAGAAGGGCCATTGGCGCTGAATCTGTGCTTTGCCCGGCCGGGGGAATGCCCCCGGGAATCCTACTGCGCCGCTCACGAAGAGCTGGAGGAGATCCAGAAGAAACTGGCGGCTATGTTCAGCCGTATCGATTTCGCCCGCCTGGCTCGCAAGGAGGCGGCCAGGCGGGATCATGCCGGAAGCCGGCCCCAAGGTGCGAATTTCGCATGAGGCCCCGTTCCCGGGCAGTCCTCTGCGTATGCGCCAATACGCAAAGAGGAGGTTTTAAGTCCTCTTAGCCGGGTACACTTCACAAAAAGCAATGCCCGGCCGCGGGCAGGAGTGAGAACACGCGAAAGGAGTTACAAATGGCTGAAGGAACCACATTGACCACAAAACAGTGCCTGGAGCAGGAGATCAAGGGAGAGACCTGGGAGGTCATCCAATATCTGGCCATGGCCCTCAAGGCGGACAACGAGGGCAGGACCGAGGTGGCACAGACCCTCAGAAGCATCGCCATGGACGAAGCCGCCCACGGCGCCCGCTTCAAATATCTGGCGGACAGGATCGGCGACCTGCAGTCCGAGATCGAGAAGATGCTATCAGGCGAGGAGCAGGCGGTAGATGGCAAGCACGAAGGCATGAAAGTGGCCGAGAGCTCCGGCCAGAAAGAAGTGGCCTCTTTCTTCGATACCGCAGCCCATGATGAGGCCCGGCACGCGGCGATGTTGCGCAACCTGCTTGAGCGCTATTTCTAGGCTGGACTGCGCCCGTACAGGCTATTGGATGCCGGTCATCCGGCACGCAGACACAAGGTAATGTCCAGGAGCGGCCCTCTGGGGGCCGCTTTGCCTGTTTTATGAAAAAATGGTTTCGACATTTGGTATTACTTTTTTGTTCTGCAGCCCTTGAAGTGTCATCGTAGATCCGGGTTGTGCCGGGATCTGCAGCGGTTGCCAAAGATGCTCCTTCCAATCGCCAGGGCAAAGGCCCCGGGAACCAGTGCGTCCTGCCGGCATCGTCGCTGCAGGTAGCGTAAGTTGTCGCATTGAAGCTTCCAACATTAGGCGGAACGTAGTATTTCAGGGTCACGGTTCTGTTTGCTCCTGGATCGATATCGTCAACCAGCAGCGGCAGGGCGGTCACCGTGTAGACGGTATCGGGCGTGCGGAGAGAGGCCTGAATCGTGGCCTCCAGGGCAAGACCCGTGCCCGCGTTTCCCATACTGTAGCCGATAGAGAGGTGGCGGTTCTGATAGTCATCCCAGTTGGCCCAGTAGATCCTCTGGATCGCTCACGTGCGGCTCGGAATGATTTATTATCCTAGACTCTTGTTGGGTGAAACAATGTTTCAATCAAATAAAGTGAAATGACTGCAATCATAAGAACACCAATAAAAAGCAACCACGCCGCAAACCTTCCGCGAATCCTGTTTTTCAGGATAGCCACCTGATACAGCAAGAAAAGACTGACGCCAATAGCGCCTTCAATGAAAAACCAGAATTTGTATTCCCCGGGAATCAGTATATACAGCCCCACAGCAATGCCCCAATATCCCGCCCCCAGGCCGGCCAGGATCACCAACACGATTTTCTCGACGCGATTTATCAAGTTAATCCTTTCTGATTTTTACGGCATCGGTCCGGGAAACCAGTATTCCCTGCCGGCGTCATCGTTGCAGGTGGCATAGGTGGTCGCGGTAAAACTCCCAACGTTCGGCGGGACATAATATTTAAGAGTCACAGCACTATATGTTCCCGGATGAATGTCACCCACCAACAGCGGCAGGGCAGTCACCGCGTAGACGGTATCGGGCGTTGCATGGGAAGCTTGAAGCGTGGACTCCAAAGCCACGCTTGTGCCCGCGTTGCCCATCAGGTAGTCGATGGAAAGATGGCGGTTCTCATAGTCGTCCCAGCTGGCCCAGTAGATCCGCTGGATGGCCCAGGTGAGGCTGGGAATGGTCGTGGTTGTCTGAGCGACATTGGAGGAATCCGATTCCTGCCAGGAGCCGTCTCTGGCCCTGAGGGCGAAATAGTAGGTGGCGCCGGCATCCAGCCCGGCGATCGTGGCTGTTTCCAGTGAGCCGGCGGGCTGGGGCTCGGGCGGGGGTTCGGCGGTGCGGGCGTATGGCCAGTTATCTTCGGTGATGGGCTCGCTGGCGTACCTGAGATCGTACCTGAAGGCGGTTCCCTCGTTACCATTGTTTCCTGGAGCGGCCCAGGTTAGGGTGGAGGCGCCGGAAGGAGTCTGACACCTAAGCATGCACGCTTTTGGCTTATCTGGAACGCACAGTCGTGGGCTGAAACAACGCTTCAATTATATAGAGCGAGCCGACCGCGAGAGCGAGAACAGCAAAGAAGAGTGTCCACGCCGCAAGCCGCCCGCGAATCCTGTTTTTCAGGACAGCCACCTGATACAACAAAAAAAGACCAACCCCAATACCGCCTTGGATGCCAAGCCAGAATTTGGCTTCGCCAGGAATCAATAAGTACAGCCCCAGGCCAATGCCCCAATATCCTGCTCCCAACCCACAGAGGATTATCAGAACAATTTTCTCAAATCGACTGATCAAGGATGCTCCTTCCAATCGCTAGGGCAGTGGTCCCGGGAACCAGTATTCTCTGCCGGCATCGTCGCTGCAGGTGGCGTAAGTTGTCGCATTGAAGCCTCCAACATTAGGCGGAACGTAGTATTTCAGGGTCACGTCGCTGTTTGCCCCCGGTTCCATGTCGCCCACCAGCAGCGGCAAGACACTCACCGTGTAGACGGTATCGGGCATGCAGAAAGAAGCCTGAACCGCGACCTCCAAGGCCGACCCCGCGCCGGCGTTGCCCATCAGGTAGTCGATGGAGAGATGCCGGCTCTCATATTGCTAGGCCACCAGCATCACCTCCTGATGGTCAGGGTACGCCACCTTTTTTCATCAAATCAGGGCGTACACCAGATTCAGTTATAGCTCCAGGATATTCACACTTTGAAAAAGCTATGGAGTTTTGAACATGCCAGCAAATTATTAATTATCAAATCGATTCAGTTTCGCTATACAACATCAAATATCGTGTCAAGTATAATAATTAACAGAATAGCAAAAAGTAGAGTAAAGACAAAAAGTCCCCAGGCCAAATAACGTTTTTTTACCCATTTTTTTTGGATCGCCAAACCGTAGATCAGGAACAACCCAAAGCCAATTCCTCTTTCAATTAAAAGTATTAAAACATTCCACTTATGAAAGTAATCACGAAATTCACCGGGGAACATGATTACAAGCAATAAGCCATATCCCCAATATCCCGCCCCCAGGCCAGCCAGGATGACAAGCACGACTTTCTCAAATCGGCTGATCAAGGATGCTCCTTCCAATCGCTATGGCAAAGGCCCCGGGAACCAGTGCGTTCTGCCGGCATCATCGCTGCAGGCGGCGTAAGTCGTTGCCGTAAAGCTGCTAACGTTCAGAGGAACGTAGTATTTCAGGGTCACGGTTCTGTTTGCTCCTGGATCGATATCGTCAACCAGCAGTGGCAGGGCAGTCACCGCGTAGACGGTATCGGGCGTTGCATGGGAAGCTTGAACCGTGGACTCCAAAGCCACGCTTGTGCCGGCGTTGCCCATCAGGTAGTCGATGGAGAGATGCCGGTTCTCATAGTCGTCCCAGCTGACCCAGTAGACCCTCTGGATGGTCCAGGTGAGGCTGGGAATGGTCGTGTTTGTCTGGGCGACATTGGAAAGCTCCGCCTCCTGCCAGGAACCGTCCCGGGTCCTGATTGCAAAGTAATAGGTGGCGCCGGCGTCAAGACCGGTCACGGTTGCCGTTTCCGGAAAGCCGGCAGGCCGGGGCTCCGCCGGAGCTGCGGCCGTGCGGGCGTAGGGCCAGTTATCTTCGGTGATGGGCTCGCTGGCGTACCTGAGATCGTACCTGAAGGCGGTTCCCTCGTTACCATTGTTTCCTGGAGCGGCCCAGGTAAGGGTGGCCGAATCAGAAGTGACGCCGGAAACAGACAGATCGGTAACGGCGCCCGGAGGGGTAAAGTCCACGCCGATGGATTCTACTGAGTCCGGAAGCCGCTGCTGCTCGAAGATACCGTCACCGTCTGCGTCTATTTGCAGGTCGAAGTCCTTTGCAGGGGTGACGCTGAGCTCGGCTTTCATGGCCGGATTTACCTCCACGGCCAGGTACCGGGGCTTATCCGCCACATTGCCGCCGAAGTCGGGTATCTGGATCTCCAGGTCCATTGTGCCCGTACCGGTTCCCTCTACCTTTAGAGTGTAACCCGCCAGCACGTCTGTGTTGCGCACCACGATATTCTTGGAGTGATCCTCCTCCCGCTCGAAGTACTCGGAGCCGGGGATCTGCATGTCGATGCCGCCGGAGGAGTTTTTGCCCACGTGGTTGCCCTGAGGATCGTAGAGGTGAATCTCCACTGGCGAGTACAGGGAGATGATGATGTCGTTCAGGTAGCCCTTTCCGGCTGTAACGTTGGACCAGGCTATGGGCTGGTCCCAGGGGTCGCCCGGCTGGAAGGCGGGGCCCACAGGTCCGTCAAAACACCAAAAACATAATGACGGCTTCTCTTGTCCCCACATACCCGCAAACCCCGCCCAGCCGCCGGCCAGACCGTCCATTTCGACTTCCGGTATTGTCGAGCTGGCCGAGCCGGTGCTGTCCATATACGCCCAGCCGGTGGCCGCGTCCAGGAAATGCAGGGCGCTGGCCTCAAAGAAGTAGTTGGCGTGTGAGCCCTCGGCCACGTACACCTTTGGGTGGGTGCCGTTCTTTTTAAAACCGAACTCGTTCCAGTTCTTCTTAAAGGCAAAGCCATGCTGGGAGTAGGCGGCGGCCTCCGGCTCCAGGTTTTCATCCAGGATTACCTGCACCATCTCCCAGTCGCCCTCGTGGTTGTTTAGCCAGTTGTTGTAGTAGTAGTTGAGCCAGTACTGGATCACCGTCTTGCCGGTGCCCGCTTCCCCCGGCACGACCCGGGCGTAGGCGGTTTTCCGGTATTTGTGCGGGTCGCTGCCGATCTGGTCCAGGTACTTGTCTATGTAGCTGTGAAGCGGGTTGGCGGGGCTGCCGGGCAGGTCCAGGTAACTGTCCTGGCCGGGGTTTTCGATCAGGTCCTGAATCGTTGGCCCTACGATTTCACCACCGCCGGTGACCAGCTTCTCGGCACCGTCCACCATCAGCTCCACCGTGCGGGGCTCAAAGTCGTCGCGGCCGTTTCTTTCGATGTCGTGGGGGAAGTTAAGCTCCGGCGCGTAGCGCTCCGCCAGCTCCCGGGCGGTGTCGCCGATCCTGTTTGTATAGAGGATCCGGGGTTCCTGGCGGGAGTCGCTCCAGGCGATGCGCTCGCCGGAGATGTCCGGAACGTAGACCGAACCGGAACCGGAGGAGACCTGCTGGGTGATGCCGGTGGCCAGATCGTGGAGGAGGACCTGGCCGGAGGTAAAGGCGCTTTCCCAGACGATCCTCTTCCCGTCGATGGCCGGGCGGTAGCCCTTTGCGGAGATCACCCTGGTCTGGCCGCTGGAGAAAGTGTAGAGCCTGATGCCCATTTCGCCGGAGGTCTGGCTGTAGACGGCCCGATACTCCTGATCAAGCGGATCGTAGCTTATATCGGGGGCCTGCTGCAGGATTCCGTCTGCGGCGGGGGTCAGCCTCCGCAGCTCGCCGCTTGAAAGGTCAAGGGCCCAGATGTCGTTTACCCGGGGGCTGCCCCACAGGTTGTACTGGTCGTTGTGGACAAAGACCACCCAGTCGCCGGCGATGGCGGGGTTAGTCTCCTCTCCCGGCCAGTCGGTGAGCCTGGCTGCCTGGCCGCTTGCCAGGTCTTTCGTGTAAAGGTCGCGGTTTCCGGCATCACCCTCGGACCAGACCACCCGGGAGCCGGAGACAGCCGGCTGGATCTGGGAAGAGTCGGAGGGAGCCAGGAGCTGGGGGTCGTCGCCTACGTGGCAGTACATCAGGCGGGTGGGCGCGGGGCTGGCCTGCGTGAAGACTACCAGGTCGCCGTCGGCGGCCAGGTAGCCCGCCTGGTTGCCTTCCACCCCGGGGGTAAGCTGCTGCTCGGAGGCTTCCGGGTCGGAGAGGTCCTTTAAGAAGATGCGGTCCACGTGATTTCCGGAAGCGTTGGGGCGATTGTCCAGCCAGAAGACGAGATCGCCGCTGATGGCGGGATGGGTCTGCTGGTAGGGGCTCGGCGCCACCGGGGAGTCGGCGCCGAAGACGTAGGCGTCGCCGGGGCTGGGAGAGGGCTGGAGGGAGGCGCTGATGAAATTCGGGGTGAAAAGCGGGAACAAGCTAATGAACAGCAACGAGAAACGAACGGCCTGGCGGCCCACAACAACCTCCGCGTCAAGAACTATTTACTGGCAGCCGCCATCATATAACGACATACCTGCCCGTAAATCGTACCTTGGTACTAGATGGAGTTGTTTAAAGTATGATTTTTCCTGAGGTTATGATAGGAACCTGGCAGAGAGCGAGGTTTGGTTATGATGAAGGCATTCCGCCCTTACGAAAAGACCAGGAATAACCCCGGAACAGTTCTTATTCCACCTGCAGGATGCTGTTGATCGCCTGGTTGACTTCGACGACGGCCTGATTGTCCTCTTCCCTGGCCCTGTCCAGCAGGATGTTGTTGCCTTCCCGGAAACCGTCCCGGTAACTCTCGAAAGCAGAGCGCCATTTGCTGAAGCCGGAGATAAGCTCCCGGTGGGCATCACGGAATTCGGGCGGCACCCGCATTTCCGTCAAACGCCCGGTCATGTCTTCATAACGCTGACGGTTCGAACTGGCGAGGCCGGCAATCTCTTCAGCATCCGACTCTCCCCGGTTGAACCTGTCAACCCGGTCCCGAAATTCACGGTTGATGGCGTCGGCCTCGCCGGACATCCCGTCAATCGCCGACTTGTATCCGTCGATCTCTTCCCTAGTGGAAGCGCCATCAGGGGTAACAGTTACGGTCCTCTCCACTGTCACAGTCTTCTCGCCGCCGGAGACGCAGCCCGCAAGCGGCAGGAAAAACAAAAGAATGCCCGCCAGGGCCAAGACTGGAGCGGGAATCCGGTTGGGAATCCCGCTAAATCTCTTGTCACGAAACGAATTTCTCATACTCTCCTTCTGTTTTCTTTCAACGAACCCCGGGAGCGGCCAGGACTTCGCGGGGCTGGCGCCGCCGACGAAGGCTATCCGCCCAGCTTTCGAGCTGTATTCCTGAGGGTGCCGATGCCCCCGATATCGATCTCCACCAGGTCGCCATCCTTTAGCGAGTACTCGTTGGGAACCATGATGCCGGTGCCCGTGGAAACCACGGTGCCAACCGGCACGGGATTGTCCCGGTACAGATACTCATTGAGCTCCTCGAACCGGCGGCCGATATTGCCGCTGCTGGTTGAGTCTTCGTAAATTACTTTTTCGTCACGGATTATTCGGCAGGCAATCTCCAGCGCGTACGGGTCGGGCCCGCCCGCCGCCAGCGTGATGGCCGGCCCCAGGGCGCAGCAGCCGGTAAATATCTTGGACTGGGGCAGGTAAAGCGGATTCTCCCTCTCCAGGTCCCACGCGGAAACGTCGTTGCAGATGGTGTATCCCACGATCTCCCTGTCCTTCCCCAGCACGTAGGCCAGCTCCGGCTCGGTGGCGGTCAACACGGAGTCGCTCCTGATGCCGATGATCCCGTAAGGCCCCGTGCAGCGCGGCGGGGTGGCCTTGAAGAAGCACTCGGGCCGCTCGGAGTGATAAACCCGGTCGTATATGCTGGCTGAGGCGTCCGTTGCTCTGGCCACGTCGGCGTCGCGGGCTTCGGCGCTGCGCCTGTAAGTGACTCCGAATCCCCAGACCTCGGGAGCGGAGATGGGGATGAGCAGGTGCGCCGTATCCGGGTGGGGCTCCCGGTCAATCGCAGCCCACGAATGGACGGCGTCCTCGCCGACTTTCTCGCCGGCCGAACGAGCCCCGCTGGCCAGCTCGCCGACCCTGCCGCCCGACAGCTCCAGCAGGGCCATGAATGAGTCAAGAGCCGAATTTGCCGAGGTCAGGTCGTAGACCCGATCTTCCTCCACAAGGCCCAGCCGCCGCCCGGTCCTGAAGGGATCGTGAAACTGCACCAACCTCAAACAGTCGCCCATCAGAGGGCTCCCGCGGCGGACTCCCGCCTCGTCTTCAGCGTTAGCCGCATCCTTCCCGCTCCGACCAGAGGTTGGGACTTCATCAATATTCCAGATAGATAGTCTTTATCTGGGTGTAGAAGTCGACGGCCACCCGCCCCTGCTCGCGGGTGCCGGTGCTGGAATCTTTCATGCCGCCGAAGGGCACCTGCACCTCGGCGCCCACTGTGGGCGTGTTCACATGCACCAGCCCTGCCTCGATGCGGTCCACGAACTCGAAGGCGCGGGTCAGGTCGCTGGTGCAGATGGAAGCTGAAAGGCCGAAGCGCACGTCGTTGGCCACCCTCATAGCCTTTTCGAAATCCGGAACCGGGATGATGGCCAGAACCGGTCCGAAGATCTCCTCCTGGGCGATGCGCATGTCCGGCCTGACGTTGCCAAAGACGGCCGGCTCCACATAATATCCCTTGTCGTACGGCGGATCGGTCAGCCGGTTGCCGCCGGTAAGCAGCTCGGCGCCTTCCTCTTTCCCTATCTCCAGGTATCTGAGCACAGTATCAAGCTGCGCCTCGTCGACAAAGGGGCCAACCTGCGTCTCTTCCTTCATGCCATCGCCCACGCGTATGGCCGCCGTGGCCGCCACTGCTTTCTCGGTGAATCGACGCGCCACGGACTCCTGCACGATGGCCCGGCTGGTGGCGGTGCACTTCTGCCCGGTTGACCACATGGCGCCCATCACGCAGAGGTTGACCGCCTTGTCGATGTCGGCGTCCTCGAGCACGATAACCGGGTTCTTGCCGCCCATCTCGCACTGGGCCCGGCCACCGCGCCCGGTCACCCGGCCGTAGATATCGCAGCCGACGGTGTCAGAGCCGGTGAAGGAGATGCCTTTGACCGCGGGGTTTCCCGTCAGTTCGTCGCCCGTCTCCGGTCCGGGGCCGGTAACAAAGTTGAGCACTCCCGGCGGCAGCCCCGCCTCCTCCAGAGCCCTGACGATGTTAAGCGCCGTCAGCGGCGCCGTGCTGGCAGGCTTGAGTACCACCGTGTTGCCGCACACCAGCGCCGGAGCCAGCTTCCAGGACGGGATGGCGATTGGGAAGTTCCAGGGAGTGATGAGCCCCACGGTGCCCAGCGGCTCCCTGATGGTGTAAAGCATAGTGCGGCCGTACTCCGAAGGGGTGGTCTCGCCAGAAAGCCGCCGCCCCTCGCCGGCGAAGTAGTCGAATATCTGGACGGCGCGAGCCGTCTCAATTTTGGCCTCGCCGTAGGTCTTGCCCTCCTCCCGGGTGAGGCCCTCGGCTATCCGGTCCAGGTCGCGCTCGATGATGCGCGCCGCCCGGCCCAGCACCTCGCCACGCTTGGGAGCCGGCATGTCCCGCCATCCCGCCTGTGCCTCCTGGGCGGCCCCGATCGCCGCTTTCACATCCGCGGCGCCGGAGGCCGGGAAATGGCCGATCACCTCATCGGTATTCGCGGGATTGATGTTGGCGAAGGTCTGGCCGGAGGCGGAGTCTACCCACTGTCCGCCGATATAGTTCTGGTAGGTGTCGGGCATTGGCAAACCTCGGATTCTGATTTCTTGTCACTTGACAGCAAAGGAATTCTACTACGCGGGACCTCGGCCGTGTCAAAAAGCAAACGGCATCCTTTTAAATCAGGATGGTTTTTTCCAATCCGGGCGCGAAGCAGGGAATCCGCTCAGAAATCTTCCACATGCACCCGGTTGCCGCCTTCGCCCTTGGCCGTATACATGGCGGAGTCAGCCCTGGTAACGAAATCATCGATTTCTTCATCATGATCCAGCTCCGTCAGGCCGATGCTCAGCCCGGTGTTCTCCAGCCGGAAATCATTGAAAGTTCTCTGGATGCGCTCCGCCACCTCCAGGGAGTCCTTTCCCGTGCTGTAAGGAAGGATGACGGCAAACTCGTCTCCGCCGTACCGGTAGCCGGAATCCACGTCCTGGCGGATGCTGGCGGTGATGGCCTCGGCTACCGCTCGCAGGGCTTCGTCTCCCCTGAGGTGCCCCATCCGGTCATTGTAGGACTTCAGGTTATCCAGATCGAGCACGAGCAGCGAAACCGGAAACCTCTGCCGTCTGGCCCGCTTCATCTCGTCCTTCAGGCGGCGGTAAAACTGGCGCCGGTTATGAAGGCCGGTGAGACTGTCGGTAATGGACAGCTCTTCCATCTTCCTGGAGTGGGCATGGGATTTCTCGTACAGCCCGGCGTTCTCGATGGCCACGCCGATCTCGCTGCCAATCGTGACCAGCATCTTTAAATCCTCCTCCCGGAAACGGTTTGGATTACGGCTGATCAGGCAAAACACGCCCCGGGCCCTGCCCTTCGATTCCAGAGGGATGCCAGCCATCGCCTTGAATTCCGGATAACGGGCCAGGGGGCTGTCCTTCAGTTCGGCAGATTTGCAATCGTTTATCAGCAACGGCTCGCCCTTCTTCACGACGCCGCCGGGACAGCCATTGCCTAACGGCACGACCTGTATCTGCGTGACCACGTCTTGCGGAAGTCCATGCTGGACCATCAGCCTGAGCTCCCTTTTGCGCTCATCCGTGAGGAAGACGGCTCCCGCGTCCAGCTCCAGAACTTCCAGCACCTTGGCCAGCGAATCCCGGAGGATGACGTCAAGCTGCAGCGAACGGCTCACTGTAGTGGCTATCTCGTTGATGGCTTCCAGGTCGCGGGTGCGCTCCTTGACTTTCTGTTCCAGCATCTCGGAATATTCGCGCAGGCGCTTCTCCAGGTTGGCTTTCTCGACAGCCAGCGTGTCGCACTCGCCGCGCAGGAAGACAAGTTCGCCGCGAATTTTTTGAAGCTCTTTCCGCAACCGGGCAATCTCCGGTGAGACCGGATCGCCGGGGATGAGCTGCTGGGGATTTTCGGCCATACAGAAGGGTGGATCAGGGCTAAAAAAACCCGGTTATCAGGACATTTATAAGGATTTGGATATTATCAGCTTACGTCTTGATCCGCAAATGCGGGACCGGCTTTTTTCAGCCGCTCCCACCCGCTTTTGAGAGGTAAACCGGTTTATCGTCACATAACTGTGCCGCCGCCTGAAAGACAGCCCCGGGAACCAGCGTGTTCAGATCGCACGGCCTTGAGAACCGGCATCTCGGAAGCAGCCTGTTAATTGCACTTGGTCCCGCAAAAAGCTAAAATGCGCGGGTGCCGCGCGCGTGGGCTGCGGCCAGTTTCAGGCGCGGTATTTCATCCTCCGGCGAGGTAGCTCAGTCGGTAGAGCGCAGGACTGAAAATCCTGGCGTCCCCGGTTCGATTCCGGGCCTCGCCACCAGGTCATGCCTCGTGACATCCGGCTTTATCCAAATCACTTTCTTCCCTGAAATGCCTATTGAACAATAACGCGCTTCATTATACAATCTATATAATTAATATAGGAGTTTTGATAAAAATGTCCAATAATGCCCCCAGGCCGAGGGAATACACAAGCCTCCTGCGGGAGAAGCAGCAAGAGCTTACCCGGGGCCGTATCATCGAAGCCGTCGCCGACCTCGTCCGCAATGGCCAAATTCATAGTTTCACCATAGAAGAGGTGGCCCGGCGGGCCGGCGTCTCCTACGGCTCGGTGTACCGCCATTTCCCCACCAGGGAGAGATTGCTGGAAGAACTTTACGAATGGTTCGAGCGATTCCCCGGCGCACCCGTTTTGCCCGACTCGCTGGACGCTCTGCCCGCCTGGGTAGAGGAAAAGCTGGTGGCTTACTTCGAGTCGAGCGCGGACATAGCCCAGGCAGCCGCCATAACGATGCTGGCGCTGGGTCTGACGCCCAGGTCCCAATGCCTGCGGGATGAAAAGGTCATGAAGCTGATAGCTGAGGCAGCTCCGGATCTCGGTCCGGAGCAGGTCCGTGAGAGGGCTGCCATGCTCCGTTACCTGGCAAGTTCTCTGGCATGGGCAACGCTCCGCCAGCGTTTCGGCCTGGAAAGCGGTGAGATCTCCTCGGCCTTGCGCTGGGCTCTCGAAGCGCTGGTCCGGGATCTGCAAAGCTACGGAACCGCTCCGGTGAGCGAGGATCTGAAAGCGGAGGCAGCCGGGAGATAAAATGAAGCCATCGGAACCGGCCACGTCAGAGCCGGGGGGCGAAAAACAGGTGGAACCCGCCTGGCTGCTCTCCCTGCGCCACCCGGCCGCCGTGGACTCGCGTCTGGCGGGCTCGAAAGCTGCCAGCCTGGCCCGGTTGCTCGCGGCCGGAATGCCGGTTCCCGAAGGGTATGTTCTAACAACCGGCGCCTACGTAGCCTGTTTCGCCAATAACCAGTCAGACTCTGAAGCAACGGATCCTGCCGCCGCGCACGGGGCAGTGCCGGAGCCACTGGCCAGCTTTCTGGCCGCGGCCCTCGCCTCCCTTGGAGAAAAGCCGCTCGCAATCCGGTCATCAGGAGTGGCCGAGGACCTGGCCGGCGCTTCTTTCGCCGGCCAGTATGACACCGTACTGGACGTCAGGGGACGCGCCGCCATCCTCGAAGCCATAGGCCGGTGCTGGGCTTCCTCTTTCAACTGCCATCTAGCCAGCTACATGGAAGCAAAGCACGTTGACGTGCGGCCCATGGCCGTGCTCATCCAACCGATGGTCGAGGCGGAGGCGGCCGGGGTCGCCTTCACTGCCAATCCGGTGACGGGAAGCCGGAGCGAGGTGCTGGTCAGCGCCGTCAAGGGTCTGGGCGAGAAGCTGGTGTCGGGGGAAGCCATTCCGGATGAGTGGACGGTCCGGGACGGCGAGGCCATCTGCCGCCACGCGCCTGAGGACGCCATCAGCGTCCAGGAAGTCCTGGCCGTCGCGAAGCTGGCCCGCCAAGTTGAGGAGCATGCAGGCTCTCCCCAGGATATCGAATGGGCCATCGGCGGCGGGAAGCTTTATCTCCTGCAGGCCCGGCCCATCACAACCTTGCCGGATGCGGAGACATCCCCGGCGCGGGCCGCCATTCCCATTGATATTCCGCCAGGTTTCTGGGAACGGGAGACCTCCCATTTTCCGCAGCCTCTCACGCCCATGTTCCGTTCCTTCATCCTGGAAACCGAAAACCTGGCCTTCCGGCATATTTTCGACCAGTTCTCCCTGCTGCTCGAAACCCTGGAGGTGCGGGAGATCGGCGGCTGGATGTACCAGCGGCTGGTCCCTCTGGGAGGCAAGGACCGGCGGCCGCCGCCACGCTGGCTATGGCCGCTGCTGATCCGGCTGGCGCCACCGCTGAGGAAACGCATCCGGGATTGTGCCGGGACGGTGCGCGCCGGCATGCCCTGGAAGTGGGTCGAGCTCTGGTATGGGGAATGGAAGCCGTGGCTGATCCGGAGAACAGCGCAATTGCGGGCGGTGGAGCTGACAGACCTGACCGACGAAGAACTGATTCGGCACGTTGACGTGCTGGGTGATTTTTTCCGGCAAAGTTTCAAGATTCATATGATGATCAACGGCGCCCAGAACGTGCTACTGGCCAAATTTTTTTTCACCTGCCGGGATTTGCTTGGCTGGGACGAGGCCCGGGCAGTCGATCTGCTCAGCGGCCTGTCTGATGCCTCCAGCGCGCCCGCGCGGGCTCTCGCCGGACTGGCCGGGCAGGTCCGTGACAATCCCCGGTTGCATGAACTGCTCCTTAACCTCAATGACCGGACGGTCAACCGCCTGGACAGAGCCGATCCCGGATTCGCCGCCGCTTTCGGCCGTTATATCCGGGAGTTCGGCTGCCGGCCCATAAGATACGAGCTCAGTGGTCCCACGGTGGCCGAGACCCCGCGCTGGGTGCTGAGGCTCCTGCGCGACCAGCTGCGGCAGGGTTACGACCCGGCGAGAGACGCGGCGGCGCTGGCGGCGACACGTTCCCGGGCGGCCGCCGAGGCCCGCGCCGCCCTGGCGGTCCGGCCGGACGCGGAGCGGATGCGGTTTGAAAAGATGCTGTCCCGCGCGCGGCAGGTCTATCCCTTGCGGGAAGAACATGGTTTTTACGACAGCAGCGCCCCGATGGCGCTGATGCGCTATGCCGCCCTGGAAATAGGTTCGCGTCTGGTTGCCGGGAAGCAGATTTCCCGCCAGGAAGACGTCTTCTTCCTTGAGGTGGATGAGGCAAAAGACTCCCTTGCGGACGGCGGCGACCGCCACGGACTGGTGAAGCGCCGGCGGGATGAGCGCGCCTGGGCCCTGGCCCACCCGGGGCCAGCCAGTTACGGAGACGAACCGCCGCCGCCTCCGTCCTTCGCCGCCCTGCCCGGCGAAGCTCGATTTCTTCATGAGGCGATCATGTGGACCATCGACAGGACCTTCGCCATCCAGGCCAGCAGCCGCCGGAATGCCAGGAGTGAAAAGGTCACGGGGATAGCCGCCTCTGGCGGTGCTTACACCGGCCCGGCGCGAATAATCATGGGCGAGTCCGAGTTTGACAAGATCCAGGCCGGTGATGTGCTGGTCTGTCCCATCACTTCGCCCGTCTGGTCGATTCTGTTTCCCAGCGTGAGCGCCCTGGTCACCGACTCGGGCGGAATCCTTTCCCATTCGGCGATAATCGCCCGCGAGTACCGAATCCCGGCGGTGGTGGCCACGGGCAACGCCACGGAACTGCTGCGGGATGGCCAGATGGTAAGGGTGGATGGCGGCAAGGGCATAGTGGAGGTTCGCTCGTGACCGGCCCCTTCCCACGCGACCGCCCCATAGGGCCACTCAGTGAGGAATCGGCGGCGCGCACCGGTTCCGGAGTGCGCTGGCCTTGGAGAGTTGCCCGCCATGAGCCCCGTAGAGCAACTCATGAGAAGCAGGAGGTAAACAATGCCGGTGATACCAAATTTTATGGAACGGGCAATGTTGCTGAAGCTCAACAAGGGCCCCGGCCCGATGGCGGGTATCTGGTGTCCATCGCCAGCTGCTCGATATGCCACGGCGAGGACCTGACCGGCGGGCAATCTCCTGAACCCGGCGGACCTTTTTCTCCGGACCTGACTCCGGCGGGACGTCTCGGAGGCTGGTCAGAAGAGGATTTCATCGGGATAATGCGCGCGGGACAGGGCGAGTTCATGCCTTGGGAAAATTACGCAAAAATGACGGATACCGAGCTGGGTGCGATTTATCGCTACCTGAGATCCATGCCTAAGTAGCGCTGACCGGCGGAAGTGATCCGCTCAAATTCCGGCGGACAGGATCAGCCGGCAATAATGTTTATTCGAACAGCGGCACCACTTCGAATCTCTCGACGTCCACCAGGCCGAGGTCGGTTATCTTGAGACTGGGGATTACCGGCAGCGCCATGAAAGAAAGCGTGATGAGCGGCCTGGGCAGTCGGCAGCCGAGGCCGCGGGCGGCATCCATAACCTTTTGCGCGTCTGCCGCCACCTCCTTGGCGGGCCTGTCCGACATGAGGCCGGCCACCGGAAGCGGCAGGGAGGCCAGCGCCTGCCCGTCCGCCACCACCGCCGCGCCGCCCTGCATGCGGACGATCTCATCGACGGCGGCCCTGATATCGGCGTCGGTGACGCCCGCGACGACCAGGTTGTGCGAGTCGTGCGCCACCGAAGTGGCGATAGCTCCCTCGTCAAGGCCGATGCCGCGGATGAAGGCCACGCCCACATTTCCCGAGGCCCGGTGCCTCTCGAAAACCGCAATCTTGAGTATATCGCGTTCCGGGTCGGCGATGACAAAGCCGGAGCCATCCACCGCGGGATCAACCAGCAGCTTTCCGGTCACGATCTGGTCGGCGACAATATCGATCACCTTCACGCGGCTGCCCGCCGCCTTTACTTTGAGTTTTTCAGTGCCTGAATCCTTTATGTTCACCGTGCCGCGGATGACGCGGCCGGGCGGTTCCGCTTCAAAGGGCATCGCCCGCCCCTCCGCCGAGACCACATGGCCGTCCTTGATGACTTTCGATACGGAAACGTCCTCGAGATCGTCAAGCACCGCGAAATCCGCCCTGAAGCCGGGCGCTACCGCGCCCACATCCTTAAGTCCGAAATACTCCGCTGTATTTATGGTCGCCATCTGGATGGCTGTCAGTGGCTCGAGGCCCTCCTGGATGGCCAGGCGGATATTCCGGTCGATATGGCCTTTGTTTATCAGGTCGCCCGGGGAACGGTCGTCCGAGCAGTGCATGAAGCGGCGCGAGTTCTCCGGAGTGATGATGCCGATCAGCTCCTTCAGGTTCCTTGCAGTGCTCCCTTCCCGCGCCATGATGTACATCCCCAGCCTGAGCTTCTCGCGGGCCTCCTCGCCGGTTACGCACTCGTGGTCGGAATGGATGCCGGCCCCGATGTAGGCGCAGAGATCCTTGCCCGTGACCCCGGGGGCGTGACCGTCCACGCGGCGGCCGCCGGAGACGCGGATCTTGTTGAGCGCCTCGTGGCCTGCTCCCAGTACGCCCGGATAATTCATCATCTCGGCGATCCCCAGAATCCTCTCCTGGCCCAGCATGAGCGCCAGATCGCCGCTTGTCAGGACGGCGCCGGAAGTCTCCAGGGAGGTGGCCGGCACGCAAGAGGGCAGCATCACGTAGATTGTGACCGGCAGGCTGGCGCTCGACCTGAGCATGTAGTTAATCCCCTCTATGCCCAGGACATTGGCGATCTCATGAGGATCGCAGACTGCGGCGGTGGTGCCCCGGGGGGATACGGCTCGGGCGAACTCGGGGGGCGTGAGCATGGCGCTCTCGATGTGCAGGTGGGCGTCGATGAAGCCCGGACAGAGAAAACGGCCCTCCAGATCGATGATGTTTTCGCCCTCGTACCGGCCTAAGCCGGCTACCCGGCCGGCGTGCACGGCGACGTCGGTGGCCACGAGGTCGGGCGAAAGGACGTCAACCACCCGGGCGTTGTGGATGACCAGGTCGGCGGGCTTCAGACCCCTGGCGACAGCTATGATCTCCTCGAGGCTCATTTGCCTGCTATCCGTTATCCCATGTCTGGTTCGACAGTTCCATTCCTTGTCAGCGCAGAAATGGCGGTGGTCCTTCTTCTCTATCCACCCAGATTACAAATTACCCCACTCCGTTGGTCGCATCATATGATTGGATCATGCATCGGGATTATGCATCAGCGCGCAGTAGATATCATTCACGTTGGTTCCCGTGGGCCCGGTGACGATCAGGTCATCCAGCGCCGCGAAGAGTGGATACGCGTCGTTTTGGGCCAGATGCCGGGCGGGGTCCAGTCCGGCGGCGCGGGCGCGTGCCAGAGTGCTTCCGTCGGCGAAGGCGCCGGCGGCTTCAGTGGGGCCGTCGGTGCCGTCGGTGCCGAAGCCGAAGATCAGCGAATTCCTGAGGCCCTCCATCTCCAGCGCGGCAGCCAGGGCGAACTCCTGGGCCCTGCCACCCGCGCCGGGACCGCGTACCGCCACCGTGGTCTCGCCGCCGGCTATGACGCAGGCCGGCCTGAAACCGTGTTTCCCCGGTTCTTCCTGCCGCCGGACCAGCTCGGCAAACTCCTTGCCCCTGACCCTCGCCTCTCCCAGCAGCGGCTTCATCCTCGTTACTTCATAACCCAGACCGCCCGCCGCCCGCGCCGCGGCATCCACAGCGTTCCGGTTGGAGGCGATAATACGCGCATGAGCCCGGGCAAACACCGGATCGCCCGGCTTGGGCGTCTCGTCGATGGTCCCTGCTATTCCCTGCTGCAGGCGCGCCGGAATAATTTCAGGCAGTTCATCAAACAGATTGTATTTACGCAATACAGCCAGGGCTTCAGCGAAAGTGCTCCGGTCGGGCACCGTTGGTCCGGAGGCGATGACATCAAGCCGGTCGCCGATGACATCGGATACGATCAGAGTCAACACCCGCGCCGGCGCCGCCGCCGCGGCCAGCCGGCCCCCTCCGACCCCGGTTATGTGCTTGCGCACCGCGTTGATCTCGCCGATGGCGGCGCCGCTTTTCAGGAGCGCCTCGGTGACCCGGCGCAGGTCCTCGAGGCTGACTCCGGGAGCCGGCAGCGTCAGCAGAGCCGAGCTGCCGCCGGAAACCAAGAATATCACCAGACTGTCCTCATCCGCCCGCTCGGCCAGCTCGAGGACGCGGCGCGCGGCCGCAATGTTCCTTTCCTCGGGCAAAGGATGCGCCGCCTCGACAACCTCGGTGAACTTCAGCCCGGGCACGCCATAGCCGTCCTTGACCACCACCAAGCCCGCCGAGATGCGGCCTTTCAGCACCGATTCCGCCCCCCGCGCCATCGTGGCGGCGGCCTTGCCCATGCCAAGCAGATAGATGTCGCGTACCCGGGAGAGATCGAGGCGGTAGCCGTCCAGATCGATACCTCCCCCGGAAACGGCGAGCGCCTGCCTGGTCAGCTTCCCGGGCTCGACGGCCGCCAGAGCCGCTTCGATAATCTTCATGGCATGGCCACGCAGGTCCATAGACGGTCCTTCAAATACTTTTCGCGCGCGCTACACGCTGATTCCGGCGGACACCTTTCCCTGCGTCATGGGTAAAAGAAAGGCGTACCGGATTTATATGTGAAGCTCCTTGACTACCTCTGTCCAAGCAGGTATTCGTGCGCCGACAACGCTGCCTTGGCCCCCTCGCCGGCGGCCACCACGATCTGCTTGTCGCGCACCTGGGTGACGTCGCCGGCTGCAAAGACTCCCTCCACGCCGGTGCGGCCCTCGCAGTCGACCACGATCTCCTTCTGCCGGTTGAGCTCCAGAAGATTGACAGCGAAACTGGTGTTGGGCTCCAGCCCGATCTCTATGAAAACCGCCTTCACGGCAAGCTCCAGCCGGTCGCTGCTCTCAACGGACTCGATCGTCGCCGATTCCACACAAGTATTGCCGCCGATCCTGACCGGCTGCCACCGGATATGCTTGCTGATGCGCTCTTCAGCCATGACCTTGTCAACCAGGATTTCATCCCCGCTCAACTCGGTAAGTGAAACCAGGTGTACCCGGGGGCACAGGGCCGCCAGCTCCAGCGCCGCCTGCATGCCCGAGTTGCCGCCCCCGGCGACCATCACTTCTTCGCCCCGAAAAAGCGGGCCGTCGCAGGTGGCGCAGTAGCTGACGCCGCAGCCGGCATACTCCTTTTCACCCGGAATGCCCAGTTGCCGCGAACGCTTGCCGGAAGCGATTATTACCGTTCGGCCCGAATAGACCCGCCCGTCGGCAGTAGTCACTTTCTTCATGCGCCCGTCCAGCTCGAGCTTCGTGACCGGCTGGCCCACCTCCTGGTCGATCCTGAACTGGACAGCCTGCTCCTCAAACTTCTCCATCAGCTCCGGTCCGGTGATGTACTGGAAGCCCATATAGTTCTCGATGCCCCAGGTCACCATGGGCTGTCCCCCGAGCTGATCGGCGACGATTACGGTCTTCATGTTCTTGCGGGCGGCGTAAACCGCCGCGGTCAGCCCCGCGGGCCCGCCACCGATGATTATCAGGTCATATTCCGGCGGTCCCGCCTCGGCCTTTTTCTCCCGGCGGACGCCCAGCATCTGGTCGATCTCTCCCCTGGCGTCCCTGAGCATGAACTCGTCATAGCTGCCTACGTGCTCATCACCGATCATGATCTGCGGCACGTAGCTCCGGCCGGTTTTCTCCTTCATTTCCAGGAGAGCCTCGATATCGGCCGAGACGTCGACGTCCTTGAACTCTATTCCTCTCTCACGGAGAAGATCCTTGAGCCGGATGCAGTACGGTCAAAGGGGAGTCGAGTATAGAGTTACGGGCGACGTCAAGGAATTTCACCACCTATTCAGGTTAGCCAGCAGGGCTGCGGCAGCCGCGCTGACATCGACCGGCAGAGTGAATCTGCCCCAACCTCTTATTCTCCTCTACCTGACGGTAACCATACCCGTCATTTCGGGATGGATGGCGCAATGATAGGGATAAGAGCCGGACTGGTTGAAGATGTACTTAAAAGATTCCCCCTGGCTAATTGTCCCGGAATCGAAGCTCGCGTCGTCAGCGGTCACGGTGTGGTCCACTGAATCGTTATTCGTCCAAATGACCGTAGCACCCCGGTCGGTAGTGACTTCCTCCGGAACGTAATTTAAGCCGGAGATGGACACCTCGACGGAGACGGGAGTAAATATCGGCGGGGGATCGGCTGGAGCTTCAGGAACCGTGTCGGTCATGACCTCATCCGGCGGTGCCTCCTCTTCATCATCTCCGGGACACATGGCCCCCGCCATAACCGGCAGAGCCAGAAGAACGGCTATTATCAATAAAATCAGCTTTGCAGAGAACTTCATTATTTATCCTTCCTCCTGGAGTATTTCCGCTGCCTCCTTAAACCGTCCCCGTACGATTCTGCGGCCTATTCTTCGATGATGATGATCTCGGCCGGACATTCATCAGCAGCGTTCTGAACCGCCTCGCGCAGACTTTCATCAGGACTGTCATTGATGACTGTAGCCAGCCCGTCTTCATCCATTTCAAACACCTCGGGACACTCGTCGGCGCAGATGCCGTCGCCCAGGCATTCGTCTCTCGGTTCCAAGCGTACTTTCATCTTGCTGTCTCCTTTTTTTTGATTTGGCAGAAACCGGCCATCATTATATTCAAAATTTCATGATACTTACCACGGATCGAGGTCGCGGAAACATTTACAGCCGGCGCCAGGGTAACCGGCTCCGGCAGTCCACGCACTTGGCAAGCCCCTCCGCCGTCTTCATAATATCTACGATAAGCCGGTAATTTTTCTGCCTGGGACGTTCCCGGGTTCAGTACCCGGGCTCCGGTCAGGAGTCGGCCGGATTGGGACTGCAGAAAGCCGGGGGAGCGGGTGACACGGTTCAAACCGATACCAGCAAGAGGAGAATGTGAACATCCTGATCACAGGCGGAGCGGGCTACATCGGCTGCGTTCTCGCTGAATCGTGTCTCGAGGCGGGCCATGAGGTAGTTGTCTTTGACAACCTCGTCATGGGCCACCGGGAAGCGGTGCACCCGGACGCCAGGCTGGTCGTCGGCGATGTCGGCGACCGCGATCTCGTGGAAGCGACACTCAGGCAATCAGAAATAGACGCTGTCGTTCATATGGCCGGCTTTGTGGATCCGGGCGAGTCCATGTCCGACCCCGGCAAGTACTTCCGCAACAATACCTGCCGGCCGGTGAAGATGTTGGAAGCGATGGTCGCGGCCGGAACCGGCAGGATACTGTTCTCCTCCAGCTGCGCCGTTTATGGCAACCCCCTCACTGAGCTGATCGCTGAGGATCATCCCAAGCAGCCAACCAATG
Organism: Thermoleophilia bacterium; assembly: GCA_014859345.1. Classification (GTDB taxonomy): domain Bacteria; phylum Actinomycetota; class Thermoleophilia; order BMS3ABIN01; family BMS3ABIN01; genus Kmv30. Next base: position 20,338 of record JACUUL010000007.1, on the reverse strand, counting down.
CCTACGGGAGTTCAAAGCTGATGTTCGAACGCGTTCTTGACTGGTACGATGACGTTTACGGCATCAAGCACGCCGCGCTGAGGTATTTCAACGCCGCCGGAGCCTCCCGGGGAAAGGGAGAGGACCATGAGCCGGAAAGCCACCTTATACCCCTGGTGCTGAAAACAGTACTCGGCCAGCTCGATTTCGTGGAGATCTATGGTTCCGATTATCCAACCCCGGACGGGACATGCATCCGTGATTTCATCCACATCGAGGATCTGGCCCGGGCGCATCTGCTGGCGCTGGATAATCTCGATGAGGACAGCATCCATTATAACCTGGGGAATGGCAGGGGATATTCTGTTCGCGAAGTAATCGAAAGCGCCCGCCGCGTCACCGGCAAAAACATCAGGACGCGTGAAACGGGCCGCCGCCCGGGCGATCCCGCCCGGCTGGTTGCCAGTTCCCGGAAGATCTCAGCTGAGCTGGGCTGGAGCCAGCAGCAGCCTGATCTTGATGCCATCATCGGCAGCGCCTGGGAATGGCACAGCCGTCACCCTCGCGGTTACGCCTAGTAAAAGTCCGCCCCTCCGCGACGCGTCGCGACGGTTACTTGATTTATGATCTTAATTGTCATGTTAAGACCATGGGCTTATAATCACGAGGAAGCCATATCACGAAGAGCGGCAAGACTATGGGTAGCAGATTGAATTTCTTCAAATCGACCGCCGGGAGATGGGCGGTTTTGGCGCTGGCCTACCTGGCGATGGCATTGGTCATGACGTATCCCCTGGCGCTCCATTTGGGCAGCTTCGCGGCAGCCGGCCTGGAGGACGGGGCCATGTCGGTCTGGAACCTCTGGTGGCTGAAATTTTCCCTGTTCGGCCCCGGAGAAAATTTTCTCTATACCGGGTACCTCTTTTATCCCGAGGGAGCCAGCCTGACATTTCACAGCATTCCCAAGCTTCTGGGTCTTGCCAGCATCCCCCTGCAATACCTTGTTGGGGTAACTGCGGCTTACAACATCGTGGTGCTTCTGACTTTCGTGCTGACCGGCCTGGCCACTTACCTGCTTGCCTTTCATTTTCTGGGTGAGCGCCTGCCGGCTTTTCTGGCCAGCGCCTTTTTTGCTTTTTCGGCGATCCGCTGGGACCACCTGGGACACCTGCAGTTGCTGGCGACCATTCTCATTCCGGTTTACATTCTGCTCATCATCAGGGGAAAGGAGTCGCTTGCGGGTGGCGGCGGGCGTCCCTGGATTTATTTTTCCCTGGCCGGCCTGGCCCTGGCAATGACCGCCTACGATACCGAGTACTACGCGGTTCTTCTGATCATCTTTTCCGGGTTTTACTTTCTCTTCAATATTCCGCTTGAACGGTCTCCCGCCGCATTCCGCCGCTGGGGCCTGTTACTTCTTGGCATCATGGCGTCGGGCGCCGTCTTCGTGGCGCTGTTTTCGCCCATGCTGCTGGCGGCCGCTGGCGAACGGGCGGCCCGGGGAGACTATTTCTCTTTTCCGGCCAGCTGGGCGCATCTTTACGCCAGGGAGTTCCTGTCTTTCTTCGTTCCCTCTCAGCATTCTGAGTTTTTTGGTTCCGCTTTTTCCCGATTCAGGGGACGGAACATCGAGAACACTTTTCTTGGCTGGCTGCCGGTTCTGCTGGCTATCGGCGCAGCCTGGCGGTTCCGCCGCCAGCGGGGCCTCTGGCTCTGGGCCATGGCCGCGGTGATGTTCGCGTTGCTGGCTCTGGGACCGAACCTGAGCTTCGGCCACAGGATCATAACGCATTACGGTCCTTATCTGATTATCACGAAGATACCGATCATCAATACGGTGCGCGTGCCGGCCCGGTTTTCGATCATAACCATGCTGGCGGTGGCCATCCTGGCCGGCTACGGCGCTTCCGCCCTGTTCGGCTACCTCAGGCGGAGATCCCGCGATCGTAATTGGGCAGGCTTGGCGGTGCCGGCAGCCACAGCATTGTTATTATTGGGAATCTTCATCGAATACAAGCCGCTGCTGCAGATGACTTCCACCACCGCGCCGCCGGTATACTCAGAGATTGCCGCCAGCGAGCAGCCGGGTTCGGTCATCACCCTGCCGCTGGGATGGGAGGCGGGAGCGCATGTCACCGGCATTGAAAGGACCTATACCCAGCTTTTCCAGCTCGCGCATCAGCGGCCGATGGTGGGTGGTATGCTGGCCCGGGCGCCCAAAGAACTGCTGTTTGAAGGACTTTATACGCCCGTCCTGGCCTTTCTGGCCAATCCCGTGGACCTGGAGCCTTCGGAGCTGGACCGCGACCCGGAGGCGATCGCCCGATTCCGGGAGCGCTACCGGGTTTCCTTCATCGTGGCCCACAAGACCTCGCCGGAGGTTTATTACAACCGCGCTTTCCTGCGATTTCCGTCAGAATTGACCCCGGAGGCGCTTGAACGCGTCGACGCATTTGTCACGGGCTATCTGGATATGGAGAAGTTCGCTGAGACGGATGAGATCGTAGCTTACCGCCGCCGGTGATTTTTGAGTAAACTGTGAGAAGAAATTGAACGTCGAAAGCAACAACAAATCCCGCATAGTCATACTCGGCGCCGGTCTGACCGGCCTTTCGGCGGCGTGGAAGCTCTCCGGGCAGGGCTATCCGGTGACGGTCATAGACCGCAACCCTTTCACCGGCGGCCTGGCGACGACCTTCAGCCGGGATGGATATATATTCGACTACGGGCCGCACCGGTATCATACGCGCAATGACGCCCTGGTTGACGAGGTGGCCGACCTGCTGAAGGGGGCCCTGGACCGGCGGGTGCGCAACACCCACTTTTATTTTGACAACCGTTACTTTCAGTACCCGCTCAAGGCGGAAAACATCTTTTCAGTGATGGATTTCCGGCAGGTGGTGAAATGCGCCGCCAGCTACATGGCCGCGGCGGCCCGAAGGCGGGTGATGCCGGCGAAGGACAGAAATTTCGAGTCCTGGTGCAAAAGCCGGTTCGGCGCCGAGCTCTATAATTACTTCTTCGGACCTTACACGGAAAAGGTGTGGGGTGTGCCGCCGACGCAGATGTCCGTTCGCTGGGCGGCTCAGCGGATCGCGGTGGAGAGCCTGTGGGACGCGTTTGTGCGTCTCTTTAACGAAAAACGTCAGATTCGCAACCCCTACGAATACACCCACTCACCCTATGTGAGCGAATTCTTTTACCCCATGGCGGGCATCGGGCACATCTGCGAGAGGCTGCGGGCGGAAACCGAATCTGCCGGCGGCAGGGTCAGGATCGGCACCAACGTTGACAAGTTGCTGCTGGACGGGAACGGCGCTGCCAGCGGGGTCGTTGTCAGTTCCGTAGGCAAGGTGGAAGAAGTTCCCGCGGATTTTGTCATATCAACTTTGCCGATCAACGACCTGGTGCTCATGGCGGAGCCGGCGGCCCCCCGGGAGATTACCGCCGCCGCCGGAAACCTGAGGTTCCGCTCCACGAAGTTCCTCTTCCTGATGCTCAACCAGCATAAGGTAACCTCAGACCACTGGATCTACTTTGCCGATAATAGTGTCCTGTTCAACCGGCTCTCGGAGATGCGGAACTTCACGCCCATGGCAGCCCCCTGGAACCGGACCTCCCTGACTCTGGAGATCAGCTGCGACCGGGGAGATGAGATCTGGGATCAATCAGCTGATTGGCTCTATGAGCGCTGCATCGACGACCTGGAATCCGCCGGCCTTACGGACCGTAGCCGGGTGGAAGGCTACTGGACCGAACGGGCCAGCACCACTTATCCGGTCTATCTCACGGACTTCGACATCAACCTGGCCCTGACCAAGCGGCATCTCTCGGGGATTGAGAACCTGATCACCTGTGGACGCCAGGGACTTTTTACCTATGTGAACATGGATCATGCCATGATGATGGGATTCGAGGCCGCCGAGGGAGTTATCGAAGGCAAAGCCCAGGCCGCGCTGCACCTGATCGGAAGCGAGCAGCTTTATTTCGGCTGACGGCCGGATTGAGGATTGCCTTATTCGCGAGGAGATAAATAACTTGATCACGCTGGCATTCAATTGCTTTGCCCATGACGCGGCAGCGGCCATCATGCGCGACGGACAGCTGGTCGCCTGCGTCGAGGAGGAACGCTTCACCCGGCAAAAACACACCGGAGATTTTCCCGCGGCGGCGATTAGACATTGCGTCAGGGAGGCGGGCATAACCGCCGGAGAGCTCGACAATGTCTGCTATTACTGGAACCCTTTGTTATCCCTGCCGCGCCAGGCATGGTACATCGCCAGAAATATGCCGCGTTCCCTGCAGCTGGTCCGCAGCCGCCAGAACCGCTACTTCCCCATGTTCCGGGTCAAGCAGAGGGTCTGGCGGGAGCTGGGCCTCACACGGGCGGACAAGGCGAAGTTCCACTTCATAAACCATCACCTGGCGCACGCGGCCAGCGCCTTTTACCCCTCGCCGTTCGACGACGCCGCCATCCTGACTCTTGACGCCGCCGGCGAGTGGACGACCACCTGGCTCGGCAGGGGCCGGGGCACGGAACTGAAGGCCATCAGGGAGATCTCATTTCCTCACTCCCTGGGAATGCTCTACGGCGCCGTCACCGAGCATCTGGGCTTCAAGTTTTCCAGCGGCGAAGGCAAGGTGATGGGGCTGGCTTCGTACGGCAAGCCGGATCTGGTTGACGAATTCCGCAAGCTTGTGGATATCGATGAGGAGAGTGGAGACTTCCGTCTCGATCTTTCGTATTTCGACTGGCATGTCAAGGGCCGCGGAAAGTGGGTATCTGACAAGTTCCGCCGGATTTTCGGGCCGGAACGGGAGCCGGAGTCCGGGATCGAAGAGCGTCATGCCAACATCGCGTACGCCCTCCAGGCGGTCACCGAAGAAGCCGGCCTGTCCCTGGCGCGCTACCTGCACCGGGTGACCGGTGCGGAAAATATCTGCCTGGCGGGAGGCGTCGCCCTGAACGCGGTGATGAACGGGCGCATCCTGGATGAAGGGCCTTTTAAAAGGGTTTTCATTCAGCCGGCCGCCAACGATCCCGGAACCAGCGTCGGCGCCTGTTTGCTCATGCATGTAAAAAACGGCGGCGGGCGCGACTTCCGCATGGAGCATGCCTACTGGGGTCCGTCTTATTCCAACGAGGATATCGAACGGGAGCTCAAGGCCTCCGGAGTGACATATAACAGGGTGGAAGACGCGCCGGCCGAGGCGGCCCGCCTGCTGGCTGCGGACAGGATAGTCGCCTGGTTTCAGGGCCGGATGGAGTGCGGCCCCCGGGCTTTGGGAAACCGCAGCATCCTGTCCGACCCCCGCACCGCTGACAAGAAGGACATCCTGAACGCGCGGGTGAAGCACCGGGAGAGCTTCCGCCCGTTCGCCCCCTCGGTGCTGGAGGAGAAGGTAAGAGAATGCTTCGACAGCGATCATCCCTCTCCTTACATGATCCTGGTGTATAACGTGCTTCCGGATCGGAAGCACGAGCTGGAGGCGATCACTCACGTGGACGGCACGGCCCGGGTGCAGACTGTGTCGCGGCGGGTCAATGAGCGTTATTACCGCCTGATTGAGGAATTCGAGAGGCTTACCGGCGTGCCCGTGGTGCTCAACACCTCCTTCAACGTGCGCGGCCAGCCCATTGTCAACACACCGGCTGAGGCTGTCGAATGCTACCTCGGGACCGGCATCGACGCGCTGGTCATCGGAGATTTCGTGACTGTCAAGGAACCGGAGCCGGGAGCCGTTGGCGGCCCGGGCGGGGGGCGTCAATGATTCCGCGCTCCGGGAAGCCGGTAGACGTCCTGATCGTCAATCCGCCCTCGCCGGACGGCACCGTCTACATGCGCGAGATCTGCCGCTGCGGGCGCCAGAGCCGGGAGGGCATGATCTGGCCGCAGACCTCCCTGGCCTTCATCGCCGGCGCCGTCGATGAACGCTTCAGTGTCGACATCGTGGATTGCATCGGCGAGAATATCGACTGGCCGCGCTTCGAGGAGATCCTCAGGCAAAAGCGGCCCAGATACCTGGTAACCTACCTGATATCGAGCATCATCTACAATGATCTGCGGGCTGCCAGGCTGGCCGGTGAACTGGGCGCCACCACCATCGCGATCGGGCCGCATGTGACTACCATGCCGGAATCGATCGCCGATTTCCCCGAAGTGGACTACGCCATCCGGGGGGAGGTGGAGGAGACCATCGTCGAACTACTGGACCACCTGGAGGAAGGAAGCGAACCCGCGGGCGTAAAGGGCATCGCCTATTGCCGCGGCGGCAGCGTAACCGTGACCGGGGACCGGCCGCTGCTTGAGGACCTGGGCAAGCTGCCCCGGCCCCGCCAGGATCTGCTCCCCCTGGATCATTACCGCATGCCCATGATCGACGGGCCTTTCACCATGGTCACCACCTCCCGCGGCTGCCCCTACCCCTGCATATTCTGCCGCAAGATGGCCCTCTGGGGTAACCGCGTGCGGCTCAGGCCGGTGGATGATATTTTCGCTGAGCTGCTCTGGCTTAACGAGCTGGGCGTCGACAACGTGGTGTTCCTGGCCGATCTCTTCACCGTTAACCGGAAGCAGGTCATCGATCTCTGCAAGCGCATCGTCGAGGCCCGCCTGCCGCTCAAGTGGCAGTGCAACAGCCGGGTGGACCATATTGACGAGGAGCTCCTGGCCTGGATGAAACGGGCGGGCTGCTGGCAGATAGCATTCGGCCTGGAGTCAGGCTCACAGGAGGTGCTCGACCGGGCCAGGAAAGAGATCGCCATCGAACAGGCCAAGACAGCAATCGACCTGGTCGACCGTTTCGGGATCAAGTCCTGGGGATATTTCATCATCGGTCTTCCCGGGGAGACGAAAGAGACCATCCGGGCGACTATCGACCTGGCCAAAAGGCTGCCGCTCAATCTGGCCCTGTTTCACGTGGCCGTGCCATATCCGGGCACCGAGTTCAGCGACCTGGCCCGGGAGCACGGCTGGCTGCTATCCGACCGGTGGGAAGACCTGGACATGAACTACTCCGCCATCGTTGAGTATCCCCAGCTCCCGGCAAAAGAGATCGACAGGTGGGCCAAGCGGGCATTCCTCGAATGGTACCTGCGGCCCGCGCCGGCGCTCAGGCTGCTTGGCAGCGTGCGCGACGCGCGTACACTGAAGGCTGTGGGCCGCAATATCGTCAGGCATTTGCGTTGGCTGGGCTCCTGAGGGCTGCCTGCCGTCGACCGCCCGGGTTCTCTTTCGGCCCTGTCCGGGCCGGCTGTTTCCTGGCTATTCTTTCCTGGGCGGCTTTACTGTTTTTAGCGGCGGGCTGCGGCGGGAAGGACCGGGCGCCGGACCTTTCCTCGCCGGAGAAGCTTGCCTATATCTCCCGGTCGGAAAACGGAGGCAGGATGGTGGTTACCTCAGTCACGGGCGGCGCAGGCCAGAGCGTGCTGGAATGGCGGGGATACGGCGAGCGCTTCACCTTCTCCGGTGACGGCCGTTATTTCGCCCTGGTCATGGCGGCATACCCGCCCGAATCCGGACGGGGCAGCGAAGGCTTCGAATACCTGCTGGCGTCCACTGACGGGAGCAGGGCCTGGCATCTCAGCGCCGGCCCGACCATGCTGGCGTTCTCGCCCGACTCCACCCGGGTATCCTATGTTACCGTTCCGGAGGCAAGTGATAACGAGATGGGAATCATGGACATAAGCACCGGTGAGCAAAAGGTGCTGGCCGGCGGCGGCGTGCTGGTCAACCCAACCTGGGTCAACGACAGGACGATAGTCTATACCCGGCTGCATAATCCGGTGTTTTCGCCCCGCCAGGAGGGCGGCGTCGTCTTCCGGGTCGATACTGACTCGGGCGAGGCCCTGGCGCTTACCGGTCCCGGCCGCTCCTTCTCCATATACAGTGCTCCGGTCAGCTTCTCCCGGTCCAAGATTGCCCTTACCGAAAAAGAGCCGCTTTACAACCTCTGGAGCCTTGACGTCGGGAGCGGGGAGCTGCGCCAGGTTACCAACAATAATCTCTTCCATTTCCGGGCCGGTTATTTGCCACAGGGCAACCTGATACTTTTCGAGACGCAGAAGAATCCCGATGACATGATGTCCTCCGAAATTGCCGTGATGGCAGACGATGGCAGTTATTTTCGCATGTTGACCAGCAATTTCTCCTTTGACGGCGTTCATTCTTTTTCGCCGGATAGCGGCAGGATCGCATTTCAGCGGTTGACAGAAAAAGGCGAGGCATCCATCTGGACCCTTGAGGGAGAAGAGGCCGAAGCCGTCCTGATTGCCGCGGACGGCGGCGGGTGGCTGGGGGATCCCAATTTTGCGCCTGTTCCGGATTGGCAGGCGGCAAATCCGCTTGAAATGGCCGTGGAGGAAGGCATTCTGGGAAAAGCGCTCGCAGTCAGTATCAAAAACCCATCCAGCGCGCCGGTAAAAACGGTGCTCAGGGCGTTTCCAGGATCCAGCCTGGAACTTGCCGCTGAGGGCGGCCCCGCCGTCTCCCAGACCGGGCCAGGTCCGGCTGCCCCGAAACTTGAATGGAGCCTCAACCTGGATCCCGGCGAGACGGTGGAGATCCGCGTGACGGCCACGCCTTCAGCATCCGTCGCGGCAGCCGGCAAGACCTCACTGCTGCTTACCCTGGCGGTTCCCGGAACCCCGCCGCGCATGAACTGGCAGTACCTGGAATAGTATTTCTGGCTTGTGACGTTGCCGGATCCCGTCTTTGCATTTGACCCATGGCTGCTGATGACTCCGCTTTCCGGTGTTTGGGATAAATCTTTTTTGGATAAGTTTTTGATTTATTGGATCCCAAAGCGGATCCGGACATAATTTGTTAAAATCGCAGCCTGTATGTAAGCTTGTCCATGATCAGGTTCCTTATTTAAGGCTGCTGCCCGGTTTTCCAGGAAGGAGCGTAATGGAGATAAGCATTCAAAGCGACAGGACTGACGACATCGAGGTCATCACCGTGGCCGGCGAGCTCGATCTTTACACGGCGCCCCGCCTCAAGGAAAACCTCCTCGCCGCCCTGGAAGATGGCATCATGAAGATAGTGGTCGACATGACCGGCGTGCACTTCATCGACAGTTCCGCACTGGGCGTGCTCATCGGCGGCGTCAAGAGGCTGAAGCCCAAAGGCGGCAAACTGGTCCTGGTCAGCGTTGACGAGAACGTCAACTGGATATTCCAGATCACTGGCTTAAACAGCGTGTTCGATATCTATTCCACCCGGGACGAGGCGCTGGCCGGCGTCACCGCTTAATTCGAGGAAAGCACATCCGAGAACTGTTTTGGCCTGGCTAAAGAGGGGTATTTCTCTTTCCAGCTGCTCTATCTTTTACTCCTGCAAAGAGGTGAGGCTTGGCGATTCACTCTGTTGTTTGCGTAAAACAGGTGCCCGACACGACCCAGGTCCGGATAGACCCTGAGACCGGGAGCCTTATACGCCAGGGAATCCCTTCTGTCATCAATCCCTTTGACCTTCACGCAATCGAGGCGGCACTGGCCATCCGCGACCGGCACGGGGGCCTGGTCACCGCCCTGTGCATGGGGCCACCCCAGGCCGAGGAGAGCCTGCGAAAGGTTCTGGGTTACGGAGCTGACCGGGCGGTGCTGCTAACCGACCGGGCTTTTGCCGGCGCCGACACCCTGGCTACAACTCAGGCCCTGGCCGTCGCCATACGCAAAATCGGCCAGGAACAGACAGTGGACCTGGTCATCTGCGGCAAGCAATCCATCGATGGCGACACCGGCCAGGTTGGGCCGGGCTTGGCCCGGCGGCTTGACCTGAGCCAGCTCACGTACGTCTGCTCCTTCGAGGGGCTTGACTTGGATAAAAGCGTCGTCAGAGCCTGGCGGCAGAGGGAAGACGGCCGCGAACTGATGGAGGCGGACCTGCCGGCGGCGCTTACTGTCACTGAGACCTGCAACCGCATTCGCTACGCCTCGCTGCCCGCCATCATCGCCGCCGAGGAAAAGGAAATCGAGACCTGGACCGCCGGCGACCTGGAAGTCGACCGCGCCAAGCTGGGACTCAAGGGCTCGCCGACACGAGTGAAAAAGATCTTCGGGCCTCCGCCGCGGCAGCCCGGCGAGATTCTGACCGATACAGAGCCCGAGCCTTCCCGGGCCGCGCAACTGCTCATGGACCGGCTCCAGGACCGCGGTCTGAAATTCACCGGTGGGGGCGCCAATGGCTGAGCGGAAAAAAAACAATCGGAGCAAACCGCGGAACCCGGCAGGGAAAAAGAAAGGATCGGCGCGGCGGGCAAAGCCTGCTGGAAAGCCGGATGCCCGGAAACAGGCCGGCCGGCGTAAAGGCACTGTCCAGCCCGCAGGAGGACCGGGCGAGGTCTGGGTAGTGGTTGAACAGGAAAACGGCGTCGCCCAAAGGGTATCCTGGGAGCTCATGGGTGAGGCCAGGACGCTTGCGGACCGTCTCGGGGTCCGGCCGGCCGCTTTGATCCTGGGCGAGGGATCGGCCGATCTGGTCGCGGAGGCTTTCGCCAACGGCGCCCGGGCTGCCTATGTGGCCGACCATCCGGCTCTGACGCCTTTCACTGCCGGCCCGCATTGCGACACGCTGATTGGCCTGGCGCGCAAGTACCGTCCGGAGATAATCCTGCTGGGAGCAACCACCCGGGGGCGGGATGTGGCCTCGGCGGCCGCCACCGAACTCGAGACAGGACTTACCGCCGACTGCACTTCTCTTGATATCGATGAGGAAACCGGGATGCTGCGCCAGACCAGACCCGCTTTCGGCGGCAACATCATGGCCACTATCGTAACTCCGGATCACCGGCCCCAGATGGCTACCGTGCGCCCCGGGGTGTTCCGCCTGCTCCAACCCCTTCCGGATGCTTCAGGAGAGACTATAACGTACAAACCAAAGCTGGACGCATCGGCCCTGCCGGTTCGGCGATTAAAGTTCGAGCCAACCAGCGATGAGGGCGTAGCCCTGCAGAGCACTTCGGTCATCGTGGCCGGGGGCCGTGGAATGGGCTCAGCCGGCAGCTTCGAGATGCTCGAGCAGCTGGCGGAAGAGCTGGGCGGCGTCGTGGCCGGCTCTCGCAGCGCCGTGGAGGCCGGCTGGATCTCCCAGCGCCGGCAGGTGGGACAGACCGGACAGACGGTGCGGCCGCTGCTCTATATCGCGGTGGGCATCTCCGGCGCCATCCAGCATCTGGCCGGTATGCAACACTCTGATATCATCATCGCCGTCAATAAGGATCCCGGCGCGCCTATCTTTGGCATCGCCGATTATGGCATCATTGGCGACGCGCGGGTCGTCGTGCCAGCCCTGACCGCCGAAATACGCGAACGCAGGGCTGCGGCTGGCGGCGGCACACTCTCAGTGGCGGCCATGTCTCCGGAAACCGCGGGAATCGAAGCCGCCGGCGAGACGGAATGGGAGCAGGAATGACAGCCAGCGGTCAAAAACCCGGTTCAACCGCGTACATGGCTGGCGCCGCCGGCTCCGGACTGCCCCGGTTCGAGGCCATTGTCGTCGGCGGCGGCCCGTCCGGGCTGGCGGCCGCTTATACCATGGCCGACGCCGGCATGAGGGTGGCGGTGATAGAGCGGGGTGACTGGTCCGGCAGCAAGAACATGATGGGCGGCATGATCTTTACTTATCCAACTGCCACGGTCATTCCGGATTTCTGGAAGGAAGCCCCCCTGGAGCGGCATATCACCAGACGGGATTTCTGGATCTGCACCAAAGACGCCACCATAAGGGGCTCTTACGAAACCGAGGATTTCGGCGTGGAACCCTGCAACGCTTATTCTGTTTTCCGCTCCCGCTTTGACAAGTGGCTGGCCGGGCAGGCGAAGGCCAAAGGAGCCTACCTCATAACCGAAACTCTGGTGGAGGACCTCATCCAGGAAAACGGGCGGGTGACAGGCGTGCGCACCGGCCGTCCCGATGGCGATCTTCGAGCCGATGTGGTCATCCTCGCCGAAGGAGTGAATACGTTCCTTACTGAAAAGGCCGGGCTGGGTCCGGGAATGAAATCTGAATACCTGGCGCTCGGAGTAAAAGAGATCCTGTCCTTGCCCAAAGAGAAGATCGAGGACCGCTTCAACCTGGAAGGCGACCAGGGCGTCGCCATCGAGGCGGCCGGAGAGACCACGGCCGGCCTGCCGGGGACCGGCTTCATTTACACGAACCGGAGCACCATATCGATCGGCGTGGGCGTCATGCTCAAGGATATGGTTGACCGGGTCACTGAGCCATACTTCCTGCTGGAGCGGTTCAAGGAACAGCCTCAGGTCAGGCGCCTGATCAGCGGCACCAGCCCTCTCGAGTACTCGGCCCATCTTATCCCCGAGGGCGGTCTGCATAACATGCCCCGCCTCTGCGCCAACGGAGCGCTGGTCGTGGGCGATGCCGCCGGCATGGTAAACGCGGTGCATACCGAGGGAGCCAACCTGGCGCTGCTTTCCGGCAAGATGGCCGCCGACACAGTCATCCGCTGCCGCGGGCTGGGAGATTACAGCGCCCGGGCCCTCAGCCATTACTGTGATTTGCTGGACCAGAGCCTTATAATGCGCGATCTGAAAAAATACCAGGACGTGGCGCCATTTCTCGCTCGTCACCCGCAGCTGTTCCGGCTCTATCCCGAGGTGATGTCCACGGCGCTCAAGGAACTGCTGACGGTAGACATGCTCAGCAAATCAGACAAGCACCGCCTGATCGCCAAGCTCGTTCACAGTGAGATACCGGTGCGGCGCCTGGCCAGGGACATCTACGATATCTGGAGGACACTGGCATGAACGACCGGAAAAATGACGCCTGGCCGCCCCCGGCGTTCGATGTCACCGGCAAGCTGGGGCTGGTAAAGTTCAACCCGGACGGCAGCTCTCATCTGAGAATCATCGACCCGGAAGTTTGCCGCAAAGTTTGTCATCAGAAATTCTGCACCCACAGCTGCCCGGCCCAGGTGTACCGTTGGGAACCCGATGAAGCGCTGATCACCATCTCCTTCGAGGGCTGCCTGGAGTGCGGCACCTGCAGAAGCGGCGGTTGTCCCTATGCCAATATCGAGATGCGGTATCCCCGCGGGGGTTTTGGGGTTCAGTACAGGTTCGGCTAAGGAAATTAAGTATTGTGTCCCGCTAATTCGGGTTAAGAGGCGGCCGGACGGCGCCGTCAGCCCAGCCAGAAGTAATACCAGCCGGCGCTGCTTATCCAGATCGCGATCAGAGCGGTAAACAGGAGGGCGCCCAGCAATGGCATCAAAGGAAAAAATCGCGGAAATAACCGCATGACCGCCACTTTCAGGACCGACAGGCTGATAACCGTGATGCCCAGCCCGATGTGGACCGATACGCGGGTCGTTCCGGACCCGGGGTATAGTTGAATACAGTAGTAGGAGATCACAAGAATAAGCGCTATCGCCGCGTACCCCTCCAGCCTGTGCCAGAGAGCCAGCTTGCGGCGCGCCGGCGGCGCCGTCCTGCCGATCCAGCCCCGGGCTGTGGCTATCGCAACCAGCTGCAGGACGGACAGGCCCAATAGCACAGTGGCCAGGACACTTTTTTCTCCGAGGGTCAGCATGAGGTCCCGCAAGTTCGCGTTAGCTCTTTATTTCTGCTGATCGGCGGACATGAACAGAAAAAACCGTTCCCGGTTCCTCTTTTCTCGTTTTTGATCATCCCCGTATCTTCATCCGATTCGTTCGGTGATGCCAGCATCGCCATTTTGAGCGAAGCAAGGAATCTGATCTGGCGTTGAAAGCGGCTCCTCCATAGCTCCCTGCCCTGCGCGCTGCGAAGATATGTCAGCTTACCCGGGTGATTTGATGATCGCAACCGTTTAAGAACGGCTGTTTATGGAAACTCGGTATAGCAGCTCTTGTTCCTGATTTCAGGAATGATCCAACAATAAATAGAAAAACATTTAAAAAAGGGGAGGTAGCAGTGAGAGAGAGCGCGGGCGAAGTTGTTGCGTTCGGCATTATGGAATCGAGGTTCGGCAAGGCCGACGACCTCATGGATGCTCAACGAGAGCCTCAACGATACCATGAGCATGGAGGGGATAAAGGAAGCTTTCATCGCCCAGTCAATGGATGATCCCAACCGCTTTTTCACCTGTTCGCGCTGGGAGTCGCTGGCAGCTTACGACGAGGTCCAGCTTGACTTCGCCGGCCGGCACGAGAGCCTGGGGCTCACGGATCTGCTGACGGGGCCGCCTCTATGGGGCAGCTACATGATAATAGGCTAGCTATTCCTACGTGAATCTGCCGGAATCCTCAAGAAATTTCTGCCTGCACTTTTCCGAGCAGAAATGATAAACCTGGCCGTGATGAATGGCCGTAAAGGCGACATCCTTAATATCCATCTGCATCCCGCAAACGGGATCGCGCACTTTTTCCTCCAGTTCAGAGCGCTTTGTCGAAAGCCGGCCGTCCTCCAGCCAGAGCACGCGATCGGCGATATCGACGATGCGCGGATCATGGCTCACCACCACCACCGACCTTCCTTCCTCCCGGGCCAGGTCGAAGAGAAGCATCATGACTTCCCGCCCGGAGTGAGAATCCAGATTGCCGGTAGGCTCATCCGCCAGGATCAGCGGCGGGTCATTGACCAGCGCCCTGGCTATCGCCACCCGCTGCTTCTCTCCGCCGGAAAGGTCGGCGGGGACATGGGCGAGGCGCTGACCCAGGCCCAGACGGTCCAGAATCGCCTTTGAATCGGTCTCTGCCGCTTTATCCGTGCGCCTGGCAAGGTTCTTCGCCAGGACCACGTTTTCAAGTGCGGTCAGGCTTCCCAGCAGATTGAATGCCTGAAAAACAAATCCCACCCGCCGCAACCTGAGTTGAGAAAGGGAACGCGCGTCCAGTTCACTCAGGTTTTTCCCAGCCACGAAGACCTCACCCGAGGTCGGCTTAAGCAATCCTCCAGCCATTGACAGCAGCGTCGTCTTTCCTGAGCCGGAGGGCCCCATGATCAGAACTATCTCGCCGGTCTCGATACCGAGGCTGACCCCGTCGATTGCTTTGACGGCAGCCGTGCCTTTCCCAAAAATCCGGGATACCTCCTGCATTTTGAGGATCTTGCCATTATTTGACTTCATCTTGGGTGTCATCCTATGACTTAAACACGATCACCGGATCGATCCCGTTTATCTTGCGAATGGGAATGTAAGAAGCGAACAGGCTCATCGTCAACGCGGCTGCCAGAGCGCCGGCGAAATGGGTCCAGGAAAAGGAGATGGTGAGTTGAGGC
Organism: Thermoleophilia bacterium; assembly: GCA_014859345.1. Taxonomy (GTDB): domain Bacteria; phylum Actinomycetota; class Thermoleophilia; order BMS3ABIN01; family BMS3ABIN01; genus Kmv30. The sequence goes on along the minus strand of JACUUL010000007.1, from coordinate 5,139 downwards.
ACCAGCGTCTCCAGCAAGGCCGCTACCGCAAAAGCAAGCAGCGCGCCGGTTCCGTAGCCCATCAGGCCGCTCAGTACAGATTGCTGAAAAACGATCCCGTAGAGCGTTCGCCCGCTGGCGCCCACCGCCTTGAGAATGCCATATTCCCGTGTTCTCTCGACAGTCGCCGAATAGACAACCAGCCCCACGATCGCCATCCCCACGAAAACGGCTATCACCACGAGAACCCCCAGAATGGGCAGGAAACCTTCCCGGATATCGCGCGCATTGATCTCGGCAAATTCCGCCTTGGTAAAAATCTCCAGACCGGGGTACCCGGCTGTTATCTCAGCCACGATCTGATGCAGCCTGCCGGAATCGGCCGCCTTGATTATGAAATAGTTGACGCGATCCGGGCCCAAAGAGTCGCGGATCTCCCCGATGTCCGCGAAAGCGTAGCTGTAGATGAGAACATAAGTATCGCGAGACACGCCGACAAGGCGCAGAGGCCGGCCTTCGATTTCGATGTCGTCACCCAGCCTGAGACCGCTTGTATCCACCAAAACACGGTCGGCGACAATCTCGCCCGGCCCGGGATCTCCCCGGCCTTCAACGATGTTCCAGGGTCCTCCCAAACCCGTTTCAGGATGATAGCCGGCGACTCGAAGATCATTTTCTTTCCCGTTTATTTCAACCGTGGTCGGCCGGATCACGAGCGGATGAATCTCCGACACGCCGTCAACCGTCATCAGCTCATCTTCCAGGGAAGGGGAGATCAGCGACAAGCTGTGCGTCATGGATCTCGATCCAGCCTGAGCCACCCATAAGTCGGCGTCGACATTGTCAACATATGAAGTTGAGACGTCAATGAGCCCTTTGTAAACACCGAGCAGTATCAGGATGAGCAGAATGGCCACAGCCACCCCGCCCACGCTGATGGCCAGCCTGGTCCGGTCGGAGAAGAGGTTGCGGCGGGCAACTGATACTTTCATAAGAATATCTCAGGTAAGCGGAATTACCCGTCTGTTTTCAGGATAGCTCATACAGGCTGCGGATAGCCAGCATCCCCGCCGCCGCCGCGTCAGCGGCGGAAGACCACCGGCAAGCCGGCTCCGCGCAGCCGCCGGCGCTCGGGCTTGTGAGCTTCCTCATCCTTAAGCCGCCGGTCGACGATGACTTCCCGGTCCAGCTCCCCCTTTTCTTCCCATTCATCCATCAGTTTCTCCGCCCGCTCCCAGGCATCGGGCAGATTGCGGTCGATTATGGTGAGCCTTTCATAAGGAGTATCGATCTGCGCAAAGGCAACTCCGCAATAAGCACATTCCGCCATGACCTCAGGACAACTGGTATTATTTGTCATGCCGCAGTACGGACAGTTCACGTTAGCCATTTCATCACCTTCCGGCGTTACTTGAGCCTGGCCCCACGGGCCGGGAACGCTTCTACTTTGATTGTACCCGCAGCCCCGCTTGTTTAGAATAATCCGGACCTCCAGATTAATGGTCCCTCTGACACCGGGAAAGATTTTGAAATTCAGCAATCTTCGCACCGGCATGATGCCGGTTTTTCTGGCGGCCGTCCTGGCGCTTCTGATGCTTGCCTTCTGGTTCGGCAGTTGCGACGCAACTGAAACGGATGACTCTGGGACGGCATTTGAAAGGCCTGCTGTCACAACTCCCCCTTATGAGCGCCAGTCCATCGACTTCTTCAAGGGAATCACCGAGCCCGGCGCCCGCGACTGGCAGGAAATGCTCCGCGACGCCGGCCGCCTGCTGGATAACGGCTTTAACACTGTTACCCTGTCGCCGCCTGTCTTCATTACCCCGCGCGCCGGCGGCAGGCCGCGCGTCATCCTGGAAGGGGAGGCCGCCTCTGCCGAGAGTCTGATCGGCGATTTTCAAGAAAAAAAGCTGGCGGTCCACGTGTCACCCACTACCCGGGCGGCCGGATTCCCGCTTAGCGTGGAGCCCACCGAGGCCGCCCTGGGACATCTTGAGGAGGACGCGCTGCTATGGGCCCGCAAGGCCGAGGAGCATCGGGCTGAGCTCTTCTCGCCTCTAAGCGGCTATAATCAGGTGCTGGGCACCGAGGCCGCCGGCCAATGGTCCAGCAGGGTCCTGCCTCTGATCAGGGAGGAATATCAGGGAGAGATCGGCGCCAAAGTGGTGCCGGACCTGGACGGTCCGCCGGAGCCGGGCCAGCCGCATGATTTTGAGGAACTCGATTACACCGGCTATGATTACCTGATGCTCGACATCTTCCCCCGGGGAGAGAGTTTCGACGCCGGAGACTTCGAAGCTTATGTGACCGGTGTTCTCGAGCGCGCCGACGCGGTGGCGCGGCGGGATGGCCTTAAAGGCGTCATCGTCAGCGAATTCGGCTCCTGGCGGAAGCCGCTGGGGGCGCATGAGGCTGACGGTCCCGTCCTCGCCCCCGATGAGCAGGCGCAGATGGCCGCGGATTTCCTCGAGATCGCCGCGCCCCGCACCAGGGGCGTCTTTTATCAGGGCTGGACCCTGCCGGCCCGCGGCGCCCGTGATCACCCGGTGGAAGAAGTGCTGAAAGACAAATTTAAAGACTGAAGATCCTGAACTTCCAGGAAAGGAGCGGGCGTGATCAAAAAAATACTGGTGCCGACAGACGGATCGGAGCTGGCGGAGAATGCCGCCGATTTCGCCATCGATATGGCGAAGAACTCCGGGGCTTCCCTGATCTTTTTAAATGTGGTGGACGAGGTAAGCCCCGCTTTCGCCTATGAGCTGGAGAGCGGAGCCAGCCTTGATATGACCGAGATCCAGCGGCAGCGGGATCTGGCGGCTCAGGATATCGTGGAGCGGCTGAGGAAGCATGCTGAATCGGCCGGCCTGCCGGCCCGGGGCATGGTGACCAATGGACATCCCTCGGAGCAGATCCTCGAAGTGGCTGACAGGGAGAACGCCAGTCATATAGTCATTGGCTCGCACGGACGCCGGGCGCTTGCCGCCGCGGTCCTGGGGAACGTCACCTTCAACGTCATCCACGGGTCCAAGGTGCCGGTAACCGTAATCCCCAGGCCCAAATAGGGGCTCGCCAATCCTCCCCATTACTTAAGAAAACTGGCGCTATGGCGCCAGCGCGTCCTCCAGGTCGAAGCTCTCGTCGGCCAGGCGGCCCCTCACAGTTTCCAGCGATTGCCGTTCGCTGATCAGCCGCTTGACTACGTTTCTCTCCTTGAGAAAACGGCCCTGCATGAAAGCCGCCCTGAGAACGCCCTCGTGGAGATATAAAACCGCCGCCGACCTGGTATCGAACGAGCCGCGGATGATGGTTTCATCGCAGCCTTGCATGTCTCCGAAAAATTCGAAGGTCAACCCGAACATTGTCGAGTAGAAGTAAGAGATAAAAGAGTATGAATCGCTTCCGCCGGCCATGTTGACAGCCGCCAGTCTGCCCTGCCTGATAGCGTTGTCCCAATGCTCGATGCGCCGGCGCCACCCGAAAAGCGGGTCAAAAAAATTGGCGACGTCCCCCGCGGCGTAAACGTCAGCGGCGCTGGCGCGCAGGCGCTCGTCAACCACCACGCCATTGCCTGACTCGATGCCGCTGCCGTCGAGAAAACCGGTGTCGGGAAAGACTCCGATGCCGGCCACTGCGAAATTGCAGGGCAGGATGCGGCCGGCCTTGGTGATGACGCTCTCCACCGCATCCGTCCCGGCAAGCTCGGCTGCCTCATCCTTATAAACAGTATGGATTCCCCTTGAGGCAAAAAGCTCCTCGTAATAAGTGGAAAGCTCCTCGCTACCGAAATTTTCCAGCAGCCTCTCACCCCGGTGGATGAGTGTGACGCTCAGTTCGAGCTGGGACAGCACCGAGGCCACTTCCAGGCCGATGAACCCGCCGCCTATGACAACCGCCTGTCCTCCGCGCTCCGCCGCCCGGCTCAGCCGTTCCGACTCGGCCAGTGTCCTCAGGTAATAGAGTCCGGGCAGGTCGGCGCCGGGGCAGGACAGCCGCCGCAGCCTGCAGCCGGTGGCTATCAGCAGGCGGTTGTATCCGGATTCGCCGCCATTCTCGATAGTCACCCGGTGTCTTTCGGCATCGACTGAGACGGCGGGCCGTCCCCATATTGCCTGTATCCCGTTTTCGCTGAAGAAATCATCATTCAGCAGAAAGACTCCCTCCCTGGGCTTCTTTCCCAGAAGAAAGTCCTTGGACAGCGGCGGACGGTCGTAAGGTGGCTCGTTTTCCTCGGCGATCAGGCCGATGCCGGCTCCCGGATCGATCCTGACCAGCTCCTTCATGGCGGTGGCCGCCGCCAGCCCACCGCCAATTATCAAATAATCAAAATGCATGTCAGAAAGAATCCGTTTTTATTCCTCAAGCACGATCTCGTCATTCTCGAGATGGTATTCCAAAGCCGGCAGCGGCCTCTTCGCGGGCCCCTGCAGGACGCCGCCTTCGGGATGATAGCGAGAACCGTGACAGGGGCAATCCCAGCTCCGCTCAGCAGAATTCCATTGTGTCTGGCATTTCATGTGGGTACAGATATTTTCCAGTACTGTCAGACCCTTGCCGGTGTTGTACACAGCCACGGGCCTGGTGCCGACCTTCCCGGCCGCTCCCTGGCCGGCTGGAATATCAAGCGCCTTCATCCTGTGCCCTGATCAATCCGCCTTGCCTTCCGCGCAGAAATAACCGCCTTTCAGCTCGTATTGGGCCCATATGGCGCAGTCGGCGCACATGCAGCCTTTTTTAACGATCTGCTTGTCACTCCTGTCAAGAGAACAGAAGAATCCCTTATCGCCTTCAATGAAGGTCGGACATGTGTTGCATATGCATTTGCTCATGTTTTCCTGGGTATTTGGGACTTCCATGTCGTCTCCTCCTTGGTCGGTAGTCGCGTGAGGCCTCCAGATGCTTTTATTACCCGGCAGGCAGTTGGAGTAAACGGTGGAAAGAAGGGATCAGGCGGAGCCTGAAAGAAAGAAAACAAGCCGGCTCCGGCCGGGCGGGCATCTCCAGCGGCACGGCCGCTTCTTTCCGAAGCAAGCGGGTGGTTGCCGCAAAGAAATGTCCGGCCGGGAAATCGGACCCCAGGAATTCTGGCGGGAGCGACGGGACTCGAACCCGCGACCTCCGGCGTGACAGGCCGGCGTTCTGGACCAACTGAACTACGCCCCC